>JAEORM010000138.1 GCA_016840905.1 Candidatus Gerdarchaeota archaeon
ACATTTTCAGCTAAAAGATTTCTTAGGTGATAAGTAGTACTCTCATAAGTAAAGCCAGTATTATTTGCAATCTCTCGAGTAGAGAATTTTTTAGTGCTATTATTAAAAAGAAACTCCAGGATTTGATTTCGCATTTGGAGTCCCTTACGTGTGTTACGTTTCTCTCGAAGTATTGCTTCAGAGCGTTCGATCTTTTCTTTCGGCATAGGTTTCAACTCAATTATGCCATTAAGTAATTGTATTATTACATACTAATTTACTTTTTTGGTCAAAGATTAATCCAATTTGTTTGATGAGATATGAGCTATTTTTTATATTGGACTTTAAAACAAATGTAACTCGTATAAAAAAGGAGAAAAAAATAATGGTCGAACAAGAAAAAATTATAGAAAAAGGTATTGGTTTAATAAAATTCGAAAAAACAACAGCTGCTGCTAAATTAAGAAGCCCATTGGAAGGATTCAAAGAAACTGAGCAAAAAATCGAGTATCGAAAAGATCCTTTGACCAATCATTGGTCCCGAATAAATAAATTACGTGCAGAAAGAGTTATTCAAGCTGCTGCACCAGGTGATAGTTTCGAAGAAAATCTTCAAGCGATAATTAAAAATTCTGGTCAGAAATGTTTCTTTTGCCCAGAGAATATCACAAAATCAACACCAAAATTTTCCGAGCATTTAGGAATAGGAGAAAGAATAACTATAGAAGACTTTAATCTTTTCCCCAATTTGTTTGTCTTTTCTGAATATCATGCAGTAGGAACTTTAGGAAAAGAACATTTTACAAGATTACATGAATTCCCAATGGGAATTTGGAAAAAAGCATTATTGGGTTCTATTGCATATTTTAAGGCAGTACATTCTTTTGATAGAAATCAAAAATATCCTAGCATCAATTTTAATTTCCTCCCACCATCAGCTTCATCAATTATTCATCCACACATTCAAATTATACAAGATGCTCAACCTACAAAATATACTAATTTATTATTTGAATATAGTAAAAATTATTCTCAAGAAATCAAAAAAATGAAAAATAAAAACACTAGTACAGGAAATTATTGGATCGACCTTATTTTATCTGAAAAAGAAAGTAATGAGCGATTTATTTGTGAAAATGATTTTATGAGTTGGGTAGCAACTTATTCACCAACAGGAAAAGATGAAATTATGGGGATAATAAAAACACCCAAAACAGACATCACAACATTTACTGATTCAGAATGTGAATCATTAGCAAAAGAAATTACTACTGCTTTGAAAGCTTTATTTTTAGGACGAGGAGTCACTTCTGTTAACATGGCTATGTTTCTTGGTCCTATAGGTGAAGATATCTCAAATAATTATCGTATAATAATCAAAATAGTTAGCCGACCAACCTTAGTACCAAATTATACTGGTGACATTGGTTTTATGGAACTTTTACATTCTGAACCAATAGCTGCAGCTACTCCTGAAATTATTGCCCAAACTGTAAAACAATACTTTAGAACTTAAAATAATAGTAAAAAAAAGGATATAATCAAAGAACAATATTTTTTTACTATAAAATACTCTTATTAGAGTATCTTCCCATAAAAACATATTTATAAAAAAAGACCATTTGAAAATTTATGTATAATGTTATCTAAACAAATAAAATTAAAAGGAAACGACTAGAATAAAGCATATGGAGATAAACTAAGTTTGAGTTTTCTAAGAAGATTAATTACAGCAGATAGGAAAAAAACACCTGAAGGCGAACTGGAAAAACAGCATGTAGCGATTATAGGTCTTGATGCAGCCGGAAAAACAACAATTATGAAAAGAATACTTAGATCAGAATATACACTATCAAAGCCTACTTTTGGTGTAAATATTGAGGTTTATAGGTATCGAACACTTGAATTTGTCGTCTGGGACTTGGGGGGACATGCACCTATCCGCAAAACTTTGTGGAAAAAGTTTGTAACAAAAGCATCAATAATTGTCTTTGTAGTTGATGCTGCTGATCAAAAGAGATTTAGCTTAGCAAAAGAAGTATTTTATGAGTCTTTAGATAATACAGATCCAGATGCGCCAATATTATTCTTAGCAAATAAATCAGATAAGGAAGATGCTGCATCATCAGTTGAAGTGATGGAAGCCTTAGAACTTCATAAAATGACTCGTGGTGAACGACCATTTAATATGTTTAGATGTTCTGCTCTTACAGGCGAAGGATTATTTAATGCTTGGGATTGGCTCGTTGATGTTGTTTCCAAGGATAAAGCAATTCCCACCTGGCATGTTAAAATTTCCTCTGCTGTTGCTTTTGATTCAAATGGTAAAGAACTTGATCATGCAATTTTTGGCAATCCTTCAGTGCAAGCTCAAATAGCCAATGCTTATAGAGAATCTATAAGGGAAACAGAACGCTTTGCTAAACAGATGAAGGATTATAATGAAGCTGTTACTGTACTTGAAATTATGGAAAATTTCCAACTTGTTATTACTAAGAATAAGCTGTTTGTTCTTGGCATGTTAATTGATGTAAATGATCCAGTTAGTCGTGTTCTGACAATTTCTAGTCGAATTTTTGAAGCAATAGAAATGGATTACCTTAAAGGACATCCTGTTTCATTAGAAAAAGTCATTTCTAATTATTTCCCCTTAGATGCCATTTCTGGTTAAAGGGGTGTTTTCTCTTTCTTTTTTTACATTAGTTATACCTACCGATACTCTTATTTTTTAGTCAGATTGATATTAAATAGTATAATTTATTTGAAGGTAGAAATGGTTTAATTGTAAATGGGAGATTAAAATATGAAAAATATGAAGAAGTCAATTGAAGCATTTACCAATTACTTACAAGCAAAAGAACATACAGTGCCTTGGGTGCTTTTATTAGGAGAAAAAGGTTCCGGAAAAACAACATTATTATATTATCTACTTTCATCAAATCGAGATAAGATTTTCCCAGAAACAGCTTTTAATTGGGTTGATATTTCTTATGGTGCTGAATGGTTCAAACTCATCGATCTTGGGAGAGAAATTTTAAATGATGAACGAATTGTTGATTTCTTCCTAAATATTGTAGATGGAGTGGTGTATGTTATAAATGGTGAATCCAGTGAATCCTTAGCAGCTTCTGTCGAAATCTTTCATAAAACAGTAGATAGATTTCCCCCCAATATCCCACTTCTTATATTGGTTAATAAAAAGAATCCTGAACTAGTAGTTTCTTTAAGTGAAGTATTGAATTACTATGATTTAGCAAGAATTTCTTCACCAATTGAACCACGATCTTTTCATTTTGAAATTTGCACTGTCATGACGGGAGAAGGTATTTATCGCGCTTTTGATTGGTTTGTCTCAAAACTTATGGCTTATGAAGGATACCATGAATCAGTTTCTGTTCATCGAGTATTAATTTATGATGTAAATGGATTATTAGATTTTGATGCTCAATTTGTTGAAATTACTGAAGGAGCACAAGATGCTGTTCTAATCACCGGACTTTTATCAGCATTAAATTCTATGACAAGAACATTATTCAAAGATTCCAGTTTTTTGGATGTTGTTACAGTTGGTGATTATTCTATGGTTCTTGTTTCTAGAAAACAAAAGATATGCTGTTTATTTATTGAACGTGGAGGAGCAATAGGTAAAGCCAAACAAATCGCTGAAATGATTTTAGATATCTTTTGAGAAGAAGGAGAGAAAGGAAGAATTGCTATTGAGAACTTAGTAGAGGAAAGTAAAAGAGGAGATAATGAAATATCCATTTAGCAAATTTTATTAATAAATGAATACGTTTAGTTTTATATTGTAACGATAAAATAAGAATAACTCAACATCAAAAAACCAAGGAAGAAAAAAAATGTCAGGTATGGAGTCATCTAAAGAACATTTATTAGGAATTGTATTTGTAACATTTGAAGATACAGGTCCATCAGTTATCTACAATGATACTGAATTAACTGATGATCAAACATTAACTCTAGCAGTAGAAGGTATGACAATAGTAGGGTTAGATGAAGGATCTTCTGGTGCTACCATGAAAGAAAAGAAAACTCAATTATTTGACACCTTAGATGATAAGAGATCATTTGGACCTTTACCTGTACCAGATGCGCCTAATAATCGTGCTATGGCCATTACTTTTGATGTTGAATCAAGTGAATCTTCCGATCATCGTATAAGGGAATTTGGTAGAAAATGCATACTTTTCCTATTATTTAGTGAAGATTATACGCGAGAAATATTAGATGCCTATGGCTTAATTAAACCTTATTTTTCAGTCATCGTTAGAGATATTACTAATGAAAATGATTTAACTGAAGCTAATTTGCAAGATCTATCTAAGAAAATGGGTTTATTGTTCTCAGGAAAACTACCCAGAATCTTTACTATTACTGATGATGGGTCACCAAAAGAATTGATAGGCAAGAAAATACCTGCTGCAGATGTTTTTATAGTTGCAGATAAAAACAAAAGCACATTATCTATACTTTTTTACAATCCTGATCCGACTGTCTGGAGACGTAGACAAATATACAAGAGTGCTTCTGAATTAAATTCCAGCGTTTTTAAAAATAAATTGAAAGTTATCTCTGTAACTGAAATAAATGAAATGTCTAAGATATTAGATAGATTGAATGTTTCTATAGAAAAAATCCACTAAGCGAATAAAAGACTTATGTGGTTTTTATTTATTTTTTATTAGAAATGACAAAAAGAATAGTTTTATATTAAAGAAAAATTCTTATTCATTAAGGTCTAAGAAATCAATATATTTTCATAGGAGAATAAAATCAGTTGTCAAAGATAATAGCAAAAGTAGTTTTTGGTGGGGATGGTGGAGTTGGAAAAACTACTTTAATTCAAAGATATCTCACAGGAGAATTCATTGATACAACAAAATTGACAATTGGTGTTGGATTTCATATCCATCAAATGAGCTACCAAGGTAGAGAACTTTCCTTATCTGTTTGGGATTGTGGTGGACAAGAACAATTCAAACAAATGGGTATTTTTGGCAATTATTTTCGTGGAGCAGTTGTAGCAGTGTTAATGTTCGACTTAACACGAGCTCTTTCAGTTTCAGGGTTAGACACATGGTATGGTTTTGTGGATAAAAATAAGAAAACGGATATAATCCTTGTTGGTGGTAAAAGTGATTTACCACGCGATCCTATTTTAACCGATGACGTAGTTGAAGAAATTATTACAAAATATAATGCTTCACAATATATTGAAACCTCTTCAGCTAATGGTTTAGGTGTTGATTTAGTTTTTAATGAAATAGCTAGATTAGCTTTAACAAAAATCACTGATATTGAATAATTTCCATTTACTGTTTCTTTTGATAAATCTTGATTAATTCTTCAATCCTTTTTATAACTTGAGGTATTACTCGACTGACTTCTGGAGAGAGTTCAATACCCAATCCCTCCATTGTTTTAATTTGAATGCCGATGATTCGTATTTCTCGAGGTAAATCAAAATCTTTCAAAGTGTATGCTAATTTTAATGAGCTTATTGCATCAAATCCATGAGTGGAACTCAATCCTGTAATTTCAGGTAGCATTTGATCATTAATTATAAATTCGATAATATCGCCAGGTTGATGATCAGCTATTTTCACAGCATCAATTATTATGCCATATTTCCAACCATCTAGCATTAAAGCAATATCAATTCCACCTGTTCCTAAATCAGTTATTTTAATAGAATTAGGATATTGATTCTTTGTTAAGTCTTGTATAATTCTAATTGCTACTCCATCATCAAAACGAGTGATATTTCCTAAACCAATTATGTGCACTTATTGATCGTTTAATTCCCCAGTTTTTTGATCATTAGTGCTTTTGTTATTATTTGACAAATATTTTATCCAATCCTTAAGGTAGATTTCATAGACTTTGATTACATATCAACATATGGATGACGGATTATCTTAAATCGATAAACCAGATTAATAATCCAACTTGTTGCTTTCATTACCCCAACTATGAGGAAGATAGGTATCAACATTGTTGTAAAGAATCCTAACCAAGAAGCTGAAGGAACCTCAGCAGTCATGACTACTAAGGAAGCTATAAGATTATTAGTAATGTGAATGAACATGGATGATTCAATACCATATTTCACAAAAGCATAGCTGAGGAAAAAGCCCATAGCACCAGCTTGGACTATTTTCCAAGCTCCCCAACCACCAGTCCAACCATGCCAATGAGCAAAACCAAATATAATAGAGGAGCAACCCACCAATATCCATTCAGGAATACCGATTATTTTATATTTGCCTCTTAAAGCAAAAAGAATATCCTTATAGGATAATTTTGCTTCATTTTGTAGCAAAAAGGCTTTCTGCTTTTTAGGAGCCATTATCTCATCTATTTTAGATTCTGTCTCCAATAATTTTTTAGAATTATCTAATTTTGCGTGTTTATTTGAATATATTTGAATGATTAATCTAACAAAAATAACAAAGATCATTGGCCCACCTATTAGTATTAGCCGGAAGCTTAATTCCTCGAATATACCTGCCCAAGTAACTTGAATCATATATTCAAAAGGAGTATAGGTAACCTCTGTAGGAACATCTTCATTTGCAAAACCAGATAAAATTAAAGAAATAACAATAGAAACAACATAAGATGCACATAATAATTCCATAGATTTGATAATAGGAGTATTTTTTATTTGATAAAAAATTGCAGGCATAGGACCTTTTCGTTCTTTCATAGCTCTAAATTGCTCGTTTCTTGATGTAAAATAAATGATTTGAGGTTGTTTTTGTGATTGGACTTCGGGAATATTTTCTGTTTCATCAAACAAATCTAGTTTAGATTTTTCAATTGATTTCTTTTCGAGAGCTTTTCTGTTTTTCTTAATTAATCGTATAATAGATGGAACTATCAATAATAATATGCATAGAGTATAAATGCTAAAAATTATAGCAAAGAGGTTTACTACAGTCATTCCTGAAGGTATTAAATATATTTTGAAAAACCAAAACGCTTGATAAAAAGTATTTATTTCTGAGGGATTATAAAATACCCAACCTAATGCTGAAATAAATGAAATGATTACGATTACAGCTGAGAAAGAAATGAAAACTAATCTTAAGGTAAGATAAAGACTTTTCCATGGTCTATATTGTTCTTTAGGTTTAATTAATGATAAACCACTTATTCCTAAAATAATAACAGGCGGGAGTATGAAACCTATCATAACCGCATAATATTGAGGTAGGGTAAATAAACCTTCAAGCCCATAGTCGATTAATAATTCTTCAAAAACATCTGATGAAATCACAACCATTTCAATGATTAAATAAATTAAACCTAGAGCAGCAAAGACTAAAGAAATAATACCTAAGACTTTAGCGGTATTTTTTCGTGATTCCATTTTTGCTATGCGTTGTTGTTCTAACATTTTTTGCTGTTGCTCTGGTGTTAAAGCATATGGCGGTTGAGTATACATAGACATTTGTGGACTCATCATTTGTACATTGGATTGAGTTGGTTTACCAACAAATTTTAATGGGGCACCACATTTACCACAAAAAGTGCTATAAATAGGCATTTCCGAATTACATTTAGGACAAATTAATTTATCTACTAATGAGTTCCCACATTTAATGCAGAAATAATGCCCTTTGATATTTCTCTCACCACATTTTGAACAGATAATTTCTGTAGATTCATTTACCACTTCTGGTTCCTTTGTCTCTGTAGAGTTATTTTCTTCATCCCTTTCAGTCATCTTTTCTTCACATCAAATAGCTAAATTCATTTACTCACTATAGTATAGAAAATTATTGGATAACTTAATTTTAAAGACTTCTGTATTCTTTGCTTTATCACCATTTAGCTGTTTAAAAATTAATTTTCATAATAAAAAATTGACAAAGATTTTTGTCAGAAGATTAAAAGTGTTGGGTATTATTCATGAGTAAAATTAGTGGCATATTATTGGATTTCGATGGTGTACTTTCATCAATTATAGTTAGATTAGGTTGGCCATTTTATCATGCGATCAAAAAAGTAAAACCTTCAATAAGTAAAAATGAAATTTTATATTCTTTTAATGAAATAATGAAGATGTATTTGGACCAAGAAAAGAAAGGAGCTTTTTATGTTCTTAAAATGATTTTAAAAATCAGCCAACTTTTAAGATTAAATTACTTTCAGATATTTCGTTTTGTAATTTTTTTACTAATTCTGATTAAAAAGAATAATTACAATATTTCACCAGAAGAGCAGGCTGATGAAGTACTACATTTTGTTACGAAACGATATAAAACTGCTCTTATTACTCATGCTGAACGGGAAGTGATCTCTAAAGCTTGTCAAAAATTCACCTATCTAAAGGATATTGATATTATTATAACTCAACAAGATTTGAAATATACTAAACCGCATCCTTTTGGTTTGAACAAGGCGATGGAAGCTTTAGGATTGAATCCCAAAGAAACTATTTTCGTTGGTGATCTACCTCATGATATTCAAGCAGGCAAACGAGCGGGAACATTAACCTGTGCTGTTGTGAATTTTCAAGGAGCAGAAAAAGATAAGAAA
>JAEORM010000139.1 GCA_016840905.1 Candidatus Gerdarchaeota archaeon
GTGCCTAATCTTCTTTGGTAGAAGAGTCTTTGTAGTTTCTCGTGTAACATCACCTCAAATCATCGACCGTCGATTATTTGCTCTATCTTACTTTATCTTGTACCGATTTACAGGTGAAGATGGTGTGAATTATTATTTTCCGGGAGTTAATCAAGAACTAGCTGATAGATTGCTTTTTGCATCATTTGGTACTTATGAAATCATGATTGTAACTAATCTGATTTTGTATTTCATATCAGGTCCATTATTACAGCTTATCTTTGGTGTGAAACGCATTGATCATGATAATCTTCCTAAATTGGCGAAAAAGATTCATCGTAAATTAGTCAAATCAAACAATTCAAAAGAATCCTTAGCCATTGCTACAGAGATTAATGAAAAAATTGCTGCTAAAATAAAATATGAGACATTAGTTCCCTTGTTTGATCAATTGCTAACGATTATCACCAAGAGTGAGAATAAACGACTCAATAAATTAATCAATAAAGCTAGACAATGTGCTATTGATAAGAAACAACATGATAGAGTTTTAGCTCTTGTCGAAGAAGTCCGACAAAAGATTGGTATTAAAACTAAAATTAAAGTTGGAAAGGTAAAAGCTCCAATACTAAACGCTTTTGCTTATGGAGCATTTTTTGATAAACGCATTGCTTTTATGTCAAAAGATTTAGAAAGTTTTAGCGATGATGACATACGTGGAATTGCTGGTCATGAACTAGTTCATTCTAAAAAAGTACATACTTTATGGTTATTGGTTATAACAGCAGCAACTTTTGCGATAACAAAAGTTCTAAAACTTCCAGCAACCCCCTTAAACTATATTTTCGATCCTGATGTTGGTTTGGAATTCTTATGGTATTATCTTTACAATATAGCCTTGGTAGGTGTATCTTACATCTTTGTTAGATTTATGGAAGGAAGAGCTGATAATTTAACAATGAGGGCTGGTTACGGTCTACCTCTAGCAAAATCACTAATAAAATTAGATGGATTTTATCAAGGAATAGCAAGCGAAATGGGTATGAGTGTTTATCTATTAACAGATAAAGAACAAACACCTTCAGAAAAAGTTCGATTTTTAGGTGACGCTGGTAGAAATATGTATAACAACTACATCAAACCAAACATTAGTGAGAATTTCATCAATCTCATTGCTAGCCATCCAAAATCAGCTTATCGTGTTGTTGCTTTAACTGAACAAGAGAAATTACGACCATTCAAAGCAGCATTATTACCTTTCTTCTTATTAGTACCATATTTTAGACGATTCTTCATTAGTGATCTTCAAGAAATGCGTCAAAAAGTATCAAAAGTTATTGATACAACATTCAATGAAAAATACCCTGATAGTGGAATTAAGAATTATGATGTTCTAACCCATCTTTCCTATCAATTACAATATTTAGAAGGTAAGGAAATTATTGCTATTTCTAAAATGCTCAAAAAGGATATTATTACAGGTAAAGTTGAAAAGATAGCTTTAACTAACTCAATTACCTCTCCAATAAATCTAAACTTAAAAACAGCTGATGGTAAAAAAGATGTTTCCTATAGTGATTATGAGATTTATGAATTGGCTATAGGTCAAAAACAGATTTTTAAGAATGGTAAAATTGGCACAATTACTGAAATCTGTCCTACAGAAAAGAAATTCTACTTTAAAGCTAAATTTATGGAAAATGGTGAGGAAGAAATTAATGGATTAAAAATTCCTGGCATGCCAGTATCCTATTTTAGCTCAATAGTAGGTAAGGATATTTTATTAGCACAAAAAGGGGTAACAAGATTAGCTCATCTTGATGAAATGACTTTGGATGACAACGAATTTGGCAAGAGCAAAGTAAAACTTACAGTTGGGAAGCAAACAAAGGAAATCGATCTTGAGAAATTTATTGTTAGCTTTAAACCTTTTGATATTTATTTAAAGAAAGGTAAAGAAAGTCAACAAAAATCTCTGCTTGAATCACTAAAAAACAAACCGGCATCATTTCAAACCAAAGATGATCTTGATACTTTAACTAAAGGAAAAGTTACTAGTGTATCTGAAGAATCTCTCAATTTAAAGACTCTTGATGAAGAGAAAGAAATCAACTTTAAACGCATAGAATTCCTCTTTACATACGAAGATACTATAATGTTACTCTATAAACCTTCTTTGTCCTTCATTGAACGAGTAGTAATGTCATTACAAAATCGAAGAAAATTAACTTATATTATTCCTTAGATATCTCTCTAAGGATTTCTTTTTTTACTATTTATCATCTATTAATTTTTGAGAAATTATTTTCTTCCATTTTGTTGGTATTTTAGCTACTAAGAGACGATTTAATGCTCTATTAGCTTCAAAAAGAAATTCTTGTGCTTCTTCAATAGTTGGTATGTACGGCAATTCACCTGGTTTCGTGTGTTTAATCTTCTGAGCCCAATATCTATTCAAGCTTTTCAATTCTATATTGGATGGTAAAGTGATTTTGGTATCTTCTGATGCTCGTAAAATTCTTCCAAGTTCTTTTGATTCAATAACATCTTGGTATTTTGTTAATTCTGAAACATCATCTATTTCATGGATGTCCATCATCAATCGTTCTTTTACTATGGATTCAACAACACTTCCTGTATCAAAAACAACTCTTCGAGTATCACCTTTAGAGATATCTTCAATATTTGTTTTAACGAGATTTTTAAGAGGTTCTGATAAATTATTGAAACAAATAAAGATATCATCTGTCATAAATTGTCCTTCAATGTCGCCTGATTGAATTAATTTTTCAATAATAATCTTAATTTCTTCATCAGTAGTCTCGAGATTTCTATCTTGGATTAATTTGGATATTTTGACACTACCTTCATCAATGATTAATTTAACAAATAGATCATAAACTATGAACACATCTTGATTTATGAATTCACCTTTGGCATAGCCATCTTCAGAAATTTTCTCAAAAATTACTTTAGCGCTATCTATACTAGTATCATATGATTTTGATATATCTTTTAATGAGATTATTGCTGTACTTTGAGCAACGTCTGCTAATTCAGCAATTAATTCATCAGAAATTGATAATAATAATGACATTCTATCCATATGAATTGGTGCTGGAATTTCTTTTCTTTCAACTAACTCCCTAAGAATACTCTTAACAATTTCTACATCTAAATTAGTATCTTCAGCGAGATTTGTAACCTTAACTTGTTTAATTTTCTTTAGGTGCATTGCTCCTACTCGTTTCCAATAAGCTTGTCTTACAATTTCACGTGCATATTCTCGAGTAAGAATGAAATTCTTTTGACGATCCAAAATATATCGTTCATTTAGCAATGAAATGGAATTAATATAATTTATTAGTCTCTCTTCCGATAACCATAATAGAACTGTTATTTCAGATATCTTTGCTTTACTTGATTGCTTACTAGTTTTTGCTAATTGCCTTCTTATAGTACTATCTATTATATTGGCCAAGTCATCACTTACTGCTTCAATATTATCTAATTTTATTTTTAGTGTACTATTTTCCTCACGGATCTTTGATAGTACTTTTTCTTTTGATTTCTGATCTTCTTCCAAACGATGAACTGTTTCCAAATCCTTAGCACGTTTACTATCCTTCTCTATCAATTCTTCTCGAACTGTATTTATTTGTTCGTCTCGAACTCGTAAAGCATATTTTAGTGATTTAATTGTTTCAGCTTTTCCTTCTTTGTTAAAGCGTTGATCCAATTTATTGGATAACCAAGGAATTCTAACATCAGTAAAGGTGTATAAGATAAGTAAAATAACAATTATAATAATAAGCGGGAATACTCCATACGTGATTATTTGTAAAAAGATATTATGCCAATTAATATTGGTGCTATTTGTATAGGGAACCTCAAATAGACCAATACCTAATATATATCTCCCATCTTTAGGTGAATCTATATCTGCTATAAATTCA
>JAEORM010000140.1 GCA_016840905.1 Candidatus Gerdarchaeota archaeon
ATCATATTATTGAATTAGAGAATAAAGTACAAGAAAAACAAGCTGAAATAGATAGATTAAAACAGAGGACAGAAAATCTTTCGGAAGAAAAAGAAAGTGCTGCTGAGAAATTAAAGAAAATGGAAAGTGATCTGGCTGAATTATCATCTGTCTATGAAGAAATGAAAGACAAGAAAGATTTTGAAATTAATATTCAAGAAGTAATGAGACTTTATGTAATTCTAACGGAACAAGTTTTAGACGGAAGCTCACACATTAAAATATTAACATTACTTCATGGTGCTAAAGAAAAAATGACCAAGGAAGAAATTTCAAAAGCAAGTGGAATTCAACCAGCAGCAACTTTACGAGCTATTTTTGAGCTACGGAATAATGGTCTAGTTGAATACGATGATGCTACTGAAAAAGTAAAATTAGTGAGAAGGTTATTTGATTAAAAAATAAATCAATATTAATTTTTTTAAAAAAAAGAGGGTGGAGGATATTTTTTATCCTCATTATTAAAAAGCTGCTAATAGTGGATTGTGACTACTCCGTCGGAACCATGATTCAAGAATATATTGCACACCATTTGGTTCCTTATCTATAACCTCTCTTGCACGTTCTCCCATTATACGACAAACAAGGATTAATTTGTGTATTTCTTCTTTTTTAGACCAATCTATTAAATCAAAAATTGTTTTATAGGTGACAGGTCGCCACCAAAGAAGCATATAGATTCCTACAGTTTCGCCTTGACTATTCTGAAAGACATAGTTGAGTTTTTTCCTGTTTCCAAATGGTACATTTTTACGGTATTTCACGCCACGTTTATCCAAGTAAGTTTCAATCTTTAGTTTAACTTCGTTATCAGTTAAGCCTGTCCTGTCCAATCTCAAAAGAGACCTCCTCGGCACTCATCCATTATTTTACGCAAACCAAGCGCTCCTCTTATGTTTACGCAAGGTTAACTTTTCTCCTAACCCGATAAAAATCTTTTGTATGTGACATTATCTGAAAAATTAGATTAATATTTAATTAAAAAGTCTTTTAAATAAAGATAAGTTACATATCTATCAGAGAAGACTAATCATTCAATTGGTAAGATTGATAAAAAAATCAAAATTACTTTTCGCTTTGATAAAAAAAATTTAAAATAAAATAGTTTAGATAAACAAGAAGTGCATTCAAATGTCTGATGAAAAGAAAAGTGAAACGAAAACAGAAGTTATTGAAGAGGAAGAAGAACAAGAAGAATTATCAGCATTAGAAAAACTCAGATTAAAAAATCTCGCAAAATTAGATTTATTGATAAAGGAATTAGATAAAATAGATAAAAAGAAAGATCCTAATATTAGGATTTGTCCGCGATGTTTTAGTGTCAGAGTTAGAATGGAAGACATTATAGCAAAAATGGGTATGGGGGTAGGATATCCAACATGTTATTGTATGGATTGTGGTTGGAGATCAAAAACGTGGATTTATTTGGATCGAACTCTTTCGCAAGAAGAAAGAGAAGGATTTATTAAAGAAATTTTAAAAGAAAAAAGTAAAAAGTAATCGTTCATTTTAGAACGATTTTTTCTTTTCTATTTCATTAAGATAGCTGATAGATAAGCTACTACCTCACGTTTATCTCCCGTAACATCACCACTTGTAGCGTATTTTAGTATTTTAGCTGTTTTAATATTGCTATTTTTTGCAGCAAGGAGAATTGAAGCCACAGGAGCAGGTCCACACATTGAAATATTATTATACATTACTGCTTCAAATAAACCAGCAGGATTTATTTTTCTGATATTATCTATAACATGGGAATCCTTAGACATTGCTGTTGCCTCACTTACATAATGAGAAAGATCTGTACTTGCAATCAAACAATAATCATAGTCTGCTAAAACTTTAGGTAATACTGTTCCAAGTCTTTCAACTACTTCAATTGATTGTTCCTTTAAACAAATGGGAATTATTGGAACATCCTCACCATAAAGATATTGTAGAAAAGGTACTTGGACTTCAATGCTATGCTCAAGCATATGAGCTGAAGTATCTGCTCTAAAATGAGGTTGTTTAGTTATTTTTTCAACTATTTCAACTGGAATAGTAGCTTCACCTAAAGGAGTTTTCCATTTTCCTCCCGGATAAACGCTAATTGGTGGTCCTAAATTTCGATGATTGGGTCCTATAATGATAAAAAATTCAGGTTTACCATCTTTGTATTGCTCTAAATATCCATGAGCTGCAACTGGTCCAGAATAAACATAGCCAGCATGTGGTGAAACCAAACCGTATATTTTTCCAGTTCGAGTAGGGATTGAAGTTTTATCGGGTAATTCACCTGGTCCTCTATTTGGATCTTCAAAACAGCGATCAAGCATTTTAATTAAGTCTTTTTTAGTTCCAGGATAGAAACCTCCTGCAACAGCTGGTTCTCTAAGCAAATTATTTCCTCCAATTCAATTCTATAGTTTATGAAATTGCTTCTCTGATTTCTAATATGAATTCTTTAATTAAAAAGAATGTGTCTAAACTTTACTAAATAACTACTTGTGACAAGTTATCAAAACAATACATTGGTTTTTTGAAAATTCTCGCTAAATCTTTTACTCGCCTAATTATCTCATTTGAAAGATCATTATAGTATATCTTAGCCAATATGTCAGCAATTTCTTTCATTTCTAATTCGGACATACCCATTCGAGTAACTTCAGAAGTACCTAACCGTATACCAGCATCTATGAATACCCCCATTTTAGAAGCTCTTTCTCTAAAATCAATTGAATTTTCAAAAGATGGTGAATCTAGAAGTATCTGATGACTTTCAGTAAAATCAAGATGTTTAAATTTCACAGGCAAACCATTTTCATTCAAAGCTTTTGCCAATGCTTTGGAATTTTTCACAATTTGTTGTGCATAAGACTCACCAAATTCAAGCATCTCCAAAGCTGCAACACCAAGTGCAGCTATTCGATTTGGATGATTATTATCGATTAAACGTATACCTTTCTCAATATCTAAATCTAAAATTGATGAAAAAGTTTCATTATGATTCATATCATTGGTTACGATTAAACCACCTTGTGGACCTGGAAATGATTTATGGGTAGAACCTACAAGAACAGAACAACCTTCACGCAGAGGATCTTGAAAGCATTTACCAGCTATTAATCCCAAAACATGAGATCCATCATAAGCAAATGTTATTGATTTTTGATTGGCAAATTCGCTTGTGATTTCTTTAATTGGATGTGGGAACGGTATAAAAGATGAACCAAAAATGACTAAATTAGGTTTTAATTCTTTAATTGCGTTAATATTTTCTTCAATTAAGAGATTCATATCATCCATTGAGTAATGGAATGGAATTTTTTTTCGATTAAAGAAATCGACATCTAGTGGATAACCACCATTCTCACCTGCATTTACTAACATTATTTTATTCTTAGGTTTGGTTAAGCCGTATATTAAAGCTAAGTCACATAAATTCCCAGACAAAGGAGAAATATTTGTATAATCAGCATCAAAAAGCTCTCGAATGTAGCTTTCAGTTTTAGCAATTATTTTTCGTATAAAAGTAGTTCCACCATAAAAATCAGCTGAATATCTAGTACCTAAATCAGATGCTAACATAGATCGCACTAAAGGTGAGGAACAATTTTCACTAGCAATAAGATTTATACCTTCTTTTCTATGAAAATTATGAGCTTCTATTAACTCGAGAAAATCATGAATTGGCAAGATTAAATCCTCTGAGTAGAAAATCTTTTTTCATTCTTTTAAGTTTTTATGACCAAATCTAAGGATTTAATTTAGAGAAGATTAGAATAAATATTATTGAAAAACATAAAATTAGTCAAAAACAAAATGCTAATTAATTAATTAGATTTATCTAAAAAGGGTTGTCTCTTCGTGTCTCAAAGGAAAGATATTACTAAAAAAAGCATTTCTGCAATCAAAAAAGAAAAGGAAATCGAAGAAAATCTTTTGAGAGAAGCTAAAGAATCCTTAGAATCTATCTCGAGTGTTTTAAACCAAACTTCTAAAAAATTACCATCTTTAGTTTCTACAAGGGGAGTTTCATTTGATGATATGAATGGACTTCTCCAGGATAAATTTAAGACCGATTCTGAAATAATTAATATGCTTGAAGAATTTTTCACTAAACTGGTTTTGCTACTAAAATATAGATCAAACTATGATGAGAAGCTAAGTCAGATATCAAAACAAATTAGAAAACTAAAAGAAACGGAAAAAATGGGTGAATTCAAAGGTAATTTACAACTTTTAGGGATAACCTTGCAAGAAACGGAACAAATCGTTAAAAATTATGAAAATATGTATAACAATTTGTTTACAGAGCAAGCATTATTACAGTTTCAATTGATGGAACAATTATCAATGTTTAGAGATAAAGATGTTCCTGATTTTAGTAAGATGTTTAGTTCAGGTATTGATACCTTTTTTAAAATAAACGAAAAAATTTCTAGATTAAAAGAGTAAGGTTATTTTATGAAATTATTAGTTGTTGGTTTTAATGCTAGACCTTTAGCAAAAGCAGCTATGCAAGCTGGACATCAAATAGGTGTTATTGATTATTTTGGTGATATCGATTTACTAAAAATAACAAAAAATTGTTTCACTGTTTTACATCAAAAACCAAATGAAATTCTTCATAGACCTTTACATAGAAGACCTGCTGATTATCTCTATTATTTGGCTGAAATCATGGCTGATGAACAAGGAGATTTTGATGGTATATTACTTGGTTCAGCTTTTGATAGATATCCTGAAATTATTGAAAAATTTGAAGCTATAGGTCCAAAATTATATGCAAATAAAGCAGAAAAATTTGCTCTTATTAGAGATCGAGAAAAAATCAACAAATTAGCTGAGAAAGCGGGATTTGTTATTCCTAGAATAAAAAAAATAATTGATTTAGATGGATTAAAGAGTGAAATTAATAATTTTAAATTTCCCGTAGTTACTAGGAGAGATGGTGGTGGAGGAGGAGCAGGTATTAGACTTTGGTATTCAAAGAATGATTTATTAGAGCATTTTGCAGATCCAGAAATTAATTTTGAAAGAGAGGTCTGGATTCAAGAATATATTGATGGTTTAGATGCAAGCGCATCAGTCATTTGTATGAACGATAAAGTTCGGATTTTATCTATAAATAGGCAACTTATTGGTGATGAAAAATTAAATGCCCCAAGTGAGTTTGCCTATTGTGGTAATGTTGTACCTCTTGATGAACCCACTTATATGAACAACGAACAATTTATGACAAGATTGATCACTAGTATCAAAAGTTTGTTTGCTGAATTAAAATTAGTTGGATCTAATGGAATCGATTTTGTTATAAAAGATGATAAAATCTTTTTCATGGAAATTAATCCAAGGTTTCAAGGTAGTATAGAATGTGTTCAATATGCAACAGGTGAAAATATCATCAAATTACATTTAGAATCATTCGAAGGAAAATTAGTAAAAGTAAATGAAAAGCCAAAGTATAAAAGATATGGAATTAAAGGAATACTTTTTTCAAATAATGAACAATCATTTCCAGTAATAGCTTACCCAGAAAGTAAATGGATAGTTGATCGAACCCAATATAATACTATTTTAGAAAATAACGATCCATTTTGTAGTATTGTTTTACCTGTTAAAAATCCACAAAAAGGTTATTCAGAAATTTATACTCTAGCGAAAAAAATAATGGAAATGAATCAAAAATAAAAATTCGATTCATTTATTACTTTATATTTTGCTTAATGCTTGATCAATATCCTCTATTAGATCATCTTTATCCTCTATACCTGTTGAAAATCTAATAAAACCTGGATTGATACCTATAGCTCTTTTCTCTTCTTCAGTAAACTCGAGATAAATCATGGTACCAGAGGCTTGTGCTAAAGATTGTACACTACCCAAACTACTTGCTCGTTTTATAATTTTTAGCGAATTTAGGAATTTACCCCCATCTGCATCACTTTTTCCCACACAAAAACTAACCATACCACCAAATCCAAGCATTTGTTTTTTAGCAAGTTCATATTGCGGATGACTTGGTAATCCTGGATAATATACTTCTCTTACTTTTGGGTGATCCTCTAAAAATTCTGCAATAGCTTGACCATTTTCATTATGTCTTTTTACTCGAAGTTCCAATGTTTTCATTCCACGAATTGCTAACCATGCATCAAAAGGAGGCATGACTCCACCAAAATAAACTGCAGTATTCATGATTTCTGCTCGATCATTTGTGGAAGCTACAATAGCACCACTTAAAACATCACTGTGTCCTGAAAGATATTTTGTTACACTATGGACAACAACGTCAACTCCAAGGCTGAGTGGTTGTTGATTTATTGGACTAGCAAAGGTATTATCGAAAACATATTTCGCTCCAACTTCTCGAGAAAGTTTGCCAATTTCCTCTATATCACATAAAGAAAGTGTAGGATTTGCAGGACATTCCATGTAAATCATTTTTGTTTTTGGAGAGATTTTTTCTGACACATTTTCTACATTTGTAGCATCAACAAAATGAATAATAAAACCCCATTTTTTGAGATATTGATTTAAAAGATGTCTTGTTCCAGGATAGCATCTATCAGTTACAATTATTTCATCACCAGGATTTGTATAAGTACAAATGGTGGATGCTATTGCAGCCATACCTGAACTAAAACCTATACCAGCATCGCCATTTTCTAAAAGAGCTATTTTTTTCTCAAAAGTTGAACGTGTAGGATTGCCATGTCGTGAATAAGCAAAACCGGATTTTCCATGATAAAAAACATTAGCCCATTCTTCAGCTGTATCATAAGCAAAAGTGGTTGAAAAATCAATATTTGTTACAACCCCACGAGTTAAAGGATTAGTTGCTTCACCTGCATGAACAACTTTAGTACCTATCCTCTTCCCTAAGTCTTCTTGCGTTTCAGTTTTTTCTTTTTTGATACCAATACCTTTAGATGAATCTTTCACGTGTTTACTCATTTAAATCACTAAAGATATTATAGAAATATGAATAATATATCATTTTTTCGTTCAGATAAGACAACTTATTTAAATAGAATTCAGTTACGAAAACAGTAGAAAAATGAATATGATTGGAGATTTCTATTATGTCTTCCACCAGTAAAGAAGAAAAAGCAAAATCACTCTTTGAATCCCGACTTATGTCAATTTTATTGATGATTTGCTTATTGATTATGTGTATCTTATTTATTGTTATTATTTGGTCACTTTTCGATTTAGATTATGCACTAAATGTTATAATGTATATGGGCATTGGTATAGGTGGGGGTATTTTAGTAACTCTCATAATACTACTTGTTTCTAGAAAACATAAGGTTAGCAGAAATATCCTTCTTTATTTAACAGGAGGAATTCTAATCATATCATTAATAGTATCATTAATTCTTTACTTTAGTATTCCAGATCCAGACCTAAAAAGCTGGGCATTTGTAGATGCAAGCTCTGTAGGGTTGGGATTAACAACTGGAATTGCTATATTCTACTTGATTCTTGCTATGTTTAACAACAAATTAGTAGCAAGAGAAAAAGAAAAAAACAATATTGAAATGTCAAAAGATTCAAAAGTAGATGAAAATCAAGCAGAAGTTAATAAATAGATAATTTAGAAATCAACCGAAAGAATAAAATGTAACTTATATTCGTCATCTGAATAAAATAAAAAATGATTATTGAGGTAAGAAAAATGAAAACGATTGTTAGTGTTGAAAGTCCTGCATTGAATGGTCCAAGACGAGGAAGAGGATTTAGTAAGGATGAACTTGCTGAGATAAAGATGTCTATTAAAGAAGCACGTGATGCAGGAATTATTGTTGATATTCGTAGAAAATCAAAATATGATGAAAATGTTACTGCATTAAAAGCTTACCAAGAAAATTATGCTAAAGTCCTTGCAGAGAAAGAAAAAACTAAAATTAAAGCTCAAAAGGATAACATTAAAGCTAGAAAAGAAGCTGAAAAACGCAAGAAACTTGAAAGTATAGAAGGAAGTAAACGAGAAAAAGAGATTGAAGCTGAAAAACTAAAGATTCAAGAAGAAATTGCTAAACGTGAAGCTGAAGAATTAGCTGCAGAAACAGCTGCTGAGGAATTATCTGAAGAAGAACAAGCCGAACTTGATGAATTAGAAGAAGGTCTAGCTCCTGCAGAAGGAGAGGAAGCAACTGAAGAAGCAGAATTAGAGCAATTAGAAGAAGATTTAGCTGAATCTCTCGGTGATGAACCAGCAAGTATTGTTACTACTGCTTCAGATGGTACTAAGCGTGTAGTTAAACGTGTAAGAAAAACAACCACTACCACTAAAGGTGTAACAGATAAAGCTGAGAAAAAGGAATGAAATTTAATTCATTCCACAATCTTTTTTTTATATCGATATTGTCATCCTAGAGGTAATGAGGTCTGGCAAAATCACATTTATTGGTGTAGCAGGTACTGTTACTTCTTGTAAGACACTACCAATAATTAAAGTTGGATCCTCTAGAATACGATAGATATTTCCTGAAATGAAACAAGGCATAATAGGATTTATGATTTCACCATTTCTTATTTCGTATCCTTCAACAACTGAAACAATAAAGTCTCCTGTGAAGTAATTAGCATCTTGTGCTCCCATAATCTCTTTTACGTAAATACCATTACTTAATTCATCAAATAAATCAGTTGTGATATTCTTTTTTGCTTTTACAACAAAATTTGAAGATGTAACAGTAGGAGTATAGATATAGCTTCTTGTTTCCAAATTCAATGAGGTTACTCTATAACAATTCCCAAGGTAAGCATCTTTCCATTGATTTTCATTATTCGAGAAATTCATTCCCAATAATCGTTTGCATTTTCCACCAGAAACAACAACTCGAGGTTTACTGGGATAACCCTCATCATCAAATCCAAAGGTGTTTTGAGCCCCATTATAGGTTGGATCATCAATTAATTGAAGGTTTGAGTTAAATTTACAGTTGTTAAAAGATTCGTGATATTGACTACCACTGATATAACTAAAAGAGGGTATAAAAGCAAAAGCTAGAATCTGTCCTGCTGCCTCAGGACTTAACATGATACCTCTAGGTCGTCCTGTGGAGATTTTTGAACGACTTTGTTGTGAATAAGCAGTCTTTATAGATGAATTGAATAATATTTGCCAATTTTCAAATAATTGTCTTGAAGCAAGATGACTCGAACCAATTCCGATGAAATCACCAATTTGGATGGTCGTTAGAATATTTGCTTGCATTCTTGTGCCTACTTCTCGTTTCCATAATCGCTCTGAATTAGCTATTAAGCGTTCTTCTGTTTCTACTATAACATCTCCATCAAGATTTTTTACCGGTTTAGAAGTCTCAACAGATGAGAGAATTTCAGTAATTCTTTCGCATAAATCTTCTAAAGTAATATCTATTAGATTTGTATCGCGTATATTTTGAACTGGAGTAATGAATTTTCTATCAACAAAATTATTATTAACGATTTGAGAAGAATCTCGAGCGTTTTGTGCTGAGAGCTCAACAATTTCTTTAATATGTTCAGGTGAATTAGATGAGACAAAACTTAGTTGTTTATTCAAAATAGAACGTAATGCTATGCCTGATCGTTCTTGTTCAATGATATTTTTAATTGCTCCTTTTCTAATCTCAATACGTTTTAGATTCTTCTTTTGTAAAAAGACTTCAATAGCGTCTAAACCAATATCATTGGAGGTTTTCATCGCTTCTTCTGCTAATAATTCTATCATTCTATATCTCCTTCATTCCGCTAAAATCGATCTTTCTAATTTGTCTTTGAGCAATATTTGATATAACTGACATTCGTTTTAAACTCACTTTAGGTGAGATCGCTCCAACACTCACCCTTTGACCATTCTTCCCACAATAAGATGGAAAACTTCCGATGTTTTTTGATATACCATTAATATCGCCTAAAACTGTATAGAGATTACCAATAATTGAATAACCAGTAACAAAATCAGTTAATTCTCCCTTCTCTATTTTCCGACCATACTGAGCATCAAGTTGAAAATTACCATGTATAGTATCAGCATTCCCCCCAAATGAATCACAAACATAAAGGCCATTTCTTGTTTGTTCTAATAATTCTTCAAATGAATAATTTCCAGGTTCAAAGAAGGTATTACTTTGCCTTACTTGTGGGTAGTAAAGTGCACTTTCTGCTCTACCATTACTTGTGGGGATAGCATTGGATTCTCCAGCAGTTTCTCTGTTTTGCAAGAAATCATATAAAATACCATCTTCAAGAATTAGTGTGCCAGAAGCTTTTACACCCTCATCATCAAAATAGTACTCACCAAAACCTTTGAAACTAGCATCATCAATTATAGTAACTTGTTCAGAACCGATTTTACTACCAATTTGATTATTTAAGGGAGAAAGATCTGATAAAATCAAATCAGCTTCAACTGCATGACAAAATTCATGACATAAATTCCACCCTATTTCTTCATTTAAAATAACTGGCTGTTCTTTTGGCTTTATCAATTTTGCATGGGCAATTTCTGGCAAAGTTTTGATAAATCCATCATGAAAACGATCAAATTCATTATTTTCAAATAACTCGATTCCCCCTACACCGCCATAACCAACACTTCTAATTTTTTGGAAATTACCTGAACCGCTTACAGATGAACCTAAAAATAATGAAGCTCTAATCAATATCTGTTCAATTTCAGATCCTTCTGAATTAAGGAATAATTTTTGTGTGTGATTTTCTAATAGTTTTAAATCAAGAATATTAATCTCTTTCACTGAAGAGGTAGTTTTTTGATTTATGTTCTTCAAAAGAGCTATTCGATCTTTTTGTTCAAGAAACTGAGGATCCTTTTCACAAGAATCGGAAACACTTGTTTTTCTTGAAGAAATCTTTGCTAATTGCACGGGAGGTCTAGGATTTTTTGCAGCAGTTTTTCTTGCACTTTTTATTGCATTATCAATAATTCGTTTAATAGATGAATTATCCAAAGAAGAGGTAGAAGCGAATCCCCAACAATTTTTGTACAGAACACGAACACCAATACTATTTTGTAAATTAGTGTTCACTCCACAAATCGAATTATTTCTTAAACCGATATAATTTGAAAAAGTATTCTCAACCCTAACGTCAACATAATCAGCTTCTGTTTTCAATGCATAATTAATTGCATCACTGCCTGTTGAAGAGAGAGTCATCATATAAAACCTTGATATTCTAATACATACACATCTGTAATAATCCTTCTTCTTATTTAAAAGTAAATAATAAGAATATTATATTCACAATTTTCTTAATGAGCCATATGATGAGCATAGCGTAATATAGCCATTGTATCATTAATTGCTTGTTGAGCTTCTTTCTGGTTGAAATTTTCCATAGGGGTACCATTTGGTTTGTTTTCTAAATCACGAGCCAATGTAAAATAGATGTTTACATTATGACAAGCATTTGTTACCTCTTGTGGTACCTTTTGATTATTATTTATGGCACGTAATAATGCTATAAGATTATCACCGAAAGTAGATTCATCAATGTTTGAAAGAATAGATTTCAACGCAGCTGCTGATGCTTGATTCAAGGTAAAACAAGCCCAGGAATATTTTTGATTGTTTATGAGAAGCTCAGCTATGTCATATAATTCTTGAGAGTATTTTAACCAATCTTGTTGTCGAGTCATTTTTTACCAACCTAGTTTTTTCATTTGTAAAAGTACTAATTTTTTAAGATAAATAGCAAATTGCTGTCTATAAATGATAAAGAGAATAAACATTAGTGGTACAAAACCACTAATTGTTTATGAATATCAATTTTCGACGAATAATTTAACGATAAGATTTTTGATATCGAGCTCTTGCTCCTGGACCACCAGCTTTCTTGACTTCTCTACGTCTTGAATCGGCTACTAGGATAGCTCTATCATAATGCATATACTTACTTCTGAGTGTTGGATCTTGTGTCCATTTTACTAAAGCACGACCAATAGCTGTTCTTGCAGCATCAGCTTGCCCTATCACTCCACCACCATGGGTTCGAATACTAATATCAATGGTTTTAGTAACTTCTTCACCAGCTAATACTAATGGTTCGAGAACTTTCATTCGAGTTAATTCGGATGGATATACTTCAAGTGGAATAGAGTTTATACGAACACGTCCTTTGCCCGCTTTGGTAGTTGCACGAGCAATTGCTGTTTTTCTTTTACCAGAAGTTAAGATAACTCTTTTTGAGGACATTATTAATATCACCTATTGATTTATTTTTTATATGTTGGATCTAAGTCTGAGTCGTAATTCCAACCCAACTCTTTGCAAAGCTTAGCAACTGTTAATTTCTTAATAGTTAATTTTTCGGAATCAGCTTCAGCTACTTTAATAAGAGTAGCTTTTTGAAACTCTTCAGGAATAGAAATCCAGCATTTTAAGCGATGATAAGCATCCTTTCCTCGAGGTTGTTTAAAAGGTAACATACCTCTGATTCTTCTTCGTACAAATCTATCTGGTCGACGAGAGTGTAAAGGTCCACGCAAGGGTTTATATTTAATTCTTATTCCAAGTTTCTCCTTATAGCTCGAAATAATTGATTCAGGATTTCCAGAGATAACTATCTTTTCGACATTAACGACATCGACAGTTTCACCTGTAAGTAATCGTTTAGCAATATTTGTTGAGAGGCGTCCTAGGATTGCTCCTTCAGCATCAATAACAACTTTATTTGACATTTTCTTTTTCACTCCGAGCTTTTTATGATAGGATATGAACTTTTGTAAGCTCTGCTGCTGGTAAATTCATTAAGTCTCTTAATGATAGCGTTTTTCCACCAGCTTTGGTTATTTTTTCTACGGCAATATCGCTGAAATTTAATGCAGCGATAGTATAGCTGCCCTTTATCTCGCCAGAAGCTAGCACCTTACCAGGTATAACAATCAATTCATCTTTCTTAGCATATCGACTTATTTTGCTAAGATTGACAACTGGTCGTTGCCTTCTAGGTTTGCCAAGCTTTGTGGAGAGAACAGTCCAAAAGGTGTGCTTCTTATCAGCTGCACCTTTCTTGCGTAAATCGCGAATTAACGCGACGGTATTTGGATCTGATGGCCCTGTTGGTTTTGGCATTTTCTCACAATCCTCCGTCTTCATAAATGAAAACTATTTGGGATATGAACCTAAGATTTTTTCTTTAGATATTGTTCTAAAGCAATTTTATATTCGTTCTCGAAGTCTTTAGCTTTATTTTTGAGTATTTCGGTTGCTTTTCTAAAAGTATCCAAAGGTGAAATTGCACCTGTTGTTTCTAATAGAAAGATGAAATCTCCATCTACATGACCCATTTTTAAAGAATCATACGTACAAGCACGTGTGCATAAATCACACAATAGACATTCCAAAGGATCTGTTAAAGTTACTACTTTTTTAGTGACCTTTAAGATGTTTTTTGGACATGCTTCTACACATTCCATACAACCAGTGCATTTTGAGGGATCTTGTTCTACTTTGGGATAATAACGGTAACTACAAGTTACTGCTGGAGCCCATTTTGCATGATCCTTTCCTCGACCCATCATAGCAATAGCTTCCAAGGTTATTTTTTGTCCTGGACCTAATTTTGCTATTGGTATTTTATCTGAAACTGGTTTTATTTTTGAATCATCAGAATGTAAATCTTTAGAATACACCATACGTGTTTCATCTAAATTTGCTTCAACTTCTAGTGTTATTGGAACACTGCAGAATTGACAACCTTCACCACCACAATTTTCACATTCTTTTGCAACAGTGAATTCATCAATTGGTGTTGTTAGAGGTATTAGACCAAGTCGATGAGCAACCATTTCATCTAGTACAGGGGAGGTATTTTCAACTAAGATAATATCCTCTATAGCAAGAGTTGGTACCTCTGACATTATGGTTCTTCTTAATGAATTAACAAACGTATAAGTGGTTCCTTTTATAAGGAATCGTAGTTTGTTTCCTTTATTTTCGATGACCTCTAGTTCCATGGTTTATCACAACATTTCATTTGTCCCTTATGATTTTATAAAATGGACAAAAGATACTTCAAGTATCAATTCTCGATTGTTGGAAAATTACTTATAAAGTTTTTTAATATAATGAACTTTAATGATAGTATTAATATTTCCTAAAGAAAGTAATTTAACATAGTAATTATATAATTTTACATCTATACGGAGAAAAATATCATGCGAGGAATGATCGTCGGAAGATTTCAACCTTTTCATAATGGTCACTTGAATGCGGTAAAATATATCTTATCAGAAATGGACGATTTAATAATTATAATTGCAGCATCTCAACAAAGTCATCAACCAAATAATCCCTTTACTGCAGGAGAGCGATATGAGATGATTCATAATGCTCTAGTTGATGAATTGAAAGATATTACTCGAGTGATTATTGTTCCAGCAAATGATGTTAAAGACAATGGTTTGTGGGTTGCTCATCTAACACGATTAGTTCCAAAATTTGATATTGTTTATGCAAACAATCCTCTAACAGCTTTTCTCTTCAAACAAGCTGGTAAGGAAGTACGAAATCCTCCAATGTATGAACGAACAGAATGTAATGCTGATCATATTCGGGATTTAATTTTACAAGATGACAAATCATGGAAAAAATTAGTTCCGAAAGCAGTTGCTAAAGTTATTGAAGGTATAGATGGAATTCAACGCATTAAAATTATTAATTCAACTGATAAAACTAAGTAAATTTATGACGGTATACTTTCAAATTGATTTTTCCCTTAACCACTTCGACGCCCTCATTACGAAGCATATTAATTTTCTCTTGAACAGCACCTGGTTCTCCTCCTCTGAAATTACCAATAGAACCATCTGATTTGATAACTCTATGACATGGGATAAAAGGACCACAAACATTATTTTTCATAGTAGTACCTACTGCTCGTGAAGCTAAAGGTGAATATTTAGGATTTCTTCTTGCTAATTCTATTGCTAAATCTCCATAAGTTGTAACTTTACCTTTTGGTACTTCAGCCAAGATACGTAAAATAGCTTGTTGATATGGGCTCAAAGTAGCTAGCTTTTTTTCATCTTCAGGAGTAATGATATACATTCAAAACACCATATAATTGATAATAAAAACTAGTCTTATTTGTTTTTAAATAAATATGTAACAGTCTAGGATTATTATAATCCTTTTTGTTTCAAAACTGGTTCACATGAAATTGTACCAGATTCCCCTTCTTTCCCTTCAATAGTAAATGCAGCTCCAGTGAATTTCTTAACTATTTCTATATTAGTTAGTGTATGAAGCGTTATTTTTGTTGTATCAATAATTGCTGGAAAATCAGATAGACTCATCCATAAAACAAGTTGATCTGCTAAATGATAATCGATTGGTTTCTGTGTCGCTATTTGTGCTAATAATCTAGTAGCAGCTGTTTTACCAACTACCTCAGCAGGGAGACCTTTTTCACCTAAACAATCACCAGCTAAAATAGTACCATAATTTGTTTTTACCCAAAGTATAATTCCCGTACCCGGACCAAGATGTGTATCATATTTAAGTTCTGGGCAATCAAGTTCGATGTTTTTTAATGTATAATTATACTTTTTTAATTCAGTTCCTGCGGAAGCAAGCATTCTTTCAGCTATGTGAGCAGGTAATTGTACAGCATGAGCTTTAGCATTAATTTCTTCAATCTTGAATGGATCTTCAAATTTGAACATTATTGGTTTTAAACGTATAATTGGATTCACATCACAAGATAAAGTACCTCCACCTCTAGGATAATGCCCTCTTCTACCTAAACACATGGTGATATCAAGACCTAGTTGTTCCATCAGAGGA
>JAEORM010000141.1 GCA_016840905.1 Candidatus Gerdarchaeota archaeon
ATAGAATAATTCTCATCTTGTAAATCTAAAAGCATTTGAACAATCTTCTCATCAACTTTTCCTGTCTCATTCAACTGTTCTTCACACAACAAAGTAAATTCTGAACAATATTTTCTTATCTATACAAAAGGATTTTCTATTTTGTGAATAAAACTTATAGAAACTTACCCTAGAGAATTCTTAGTTCAGATTCAGGCTCCTCCACCATTCCCATTTTTCAGCTTTTTACCGCTAAAACAAATAATGTCTTTTTAATATGGGTTTTATATTTGGTGGAAAAACCAGAGTTGTTTTACTTGGTTAATAAAATAGTTAAAATTGGCGTTTTTATTTTAGGTATTTTGAATTGTATTATTGGTGGTTTAACCTTTGGTTTAGGTGGCATACTTAATGGTGAGTTAAGCCAAATTGCTACAATTTTTCTTATTATTATTGGTGCATTAGTTTGTGTATCTGGTGGTGTTATTTTCTTCTTTTGGGGTGGTCTAAAAGGAGAATAACTCTCCTTCTTTTTTCTTATCTCTTTTTCTTAACAACTATTATACTCACTGTGCTAATAGCTGCAGCTCCTGTTACTGAACCTACTATTATTCCAATTTTTTGTGAAGTAGTCAAACCAGTCAATAAAGGTATATTTTGTTGAAGGTAATTATTGTATAGTGAAAAATTTTCATTTAGATTATTGATTACTAATGGTCGAGGATAATTATCAATATAACCAACTTCATCAAGTACAATATCTGCTATCTCAGGATCCTCCACAAATACTTCACTGTAGATTTTTTTAATTGTTGGCAAGGAATGATCGTAAAGTTCATTCATAGAAACAATACTATCACTATTTGTATCCGCTGAGCTATTAGTTATGCTTAGTGACCAGAAATGTGATGAAATAGTTCCCAAAAAAGGTTCTTCAGAAAACGGCCATTCTCCATCTTGGTCATCTGGCACAAATGCTATGGCTAATTCATTTGGTGCTACACTACCCATTGCATAGAAGCTATCTGTTGCTACATAATCTTCCAATGGTTCAATAAACTCCCCAGCATGGCAAGAATCAATTAAAAGGATTTTATAAGGAGTTGGTATGGCTAGAAATTCAGCATGAAACCAAGAATTGAAATCTAAGATATTTCTCAAACCCAAATATCCATGTGCAGAAAAGTAGAGAATTACTACATCGTTTTCATCAACCTTATCTTGTAAATCCGCTATTTTCGCTTGCAAACCTGGAATAGTCATTTCCCAATCGCCTAACAAATAAGAATACTCTGCATCTGACCAACCAATTTCATTTAAGGCTTGTTTGAATTCAATAGCGTTACAAGTATTTGCATCAGGATTTTCAGAATCAGTAGCAAATTGATCAAGTAAAAAGACATATTTTTTCACTTCTTTTGTTGGTCGTGAAATAGTAGGTATCATATTTATAGTGCTTATAAAAATAACAAAAATTAACATAACAATAGTATATTTTAGTGTTTTTTTAGTAACACTCACTAACAACCACCTTATTATTAAGTGGAGTATTTTTCACTTTAAACACTAATTATCAATCTGATTTTCTCACCTATTTTACATTATTTTTTTAAATATAAAATAGAAAAAATAATTACTAAAAAATTAATTCTATAAAAAGAAGCTCCTAACAACCTTATGTAAAGTTTGTCGATATTTCTTTTCACAATTTTTTTCACAAGGTTTATCGCACCAGTTGTTATAGGGATTGTTGGGTTGATCAACAAGATAGCGATAACAACCTAACATTTTCTTGTAATGATCTTTCAAAATAGGTACAAATTCTTCATTTTTTGTTTTCAAGAAATATCTGGTTAGTAATTGTAAATATTTGTAATCTCTTCCTATTTTTCCATGAAAGGCTTTTGCATTGTTACCAGCTAAATATTCAAATTTATCATATTCACCTTTTTTGAAGTAAATTGAGGATAATAATAAACGAGCATCTTTGGCACTATTCAATTCATTGCTTTTATTTCCTAATGTTTTATCTCCCATGTTAAGATATGTTGATAGTATATTCTCTTCCAATACATCTAAATCTTGCTCAGTTGTAATAGCAAATTCATTGGTGTATTTTTGTTTTGCCGTATCATTTTCTACACCATATAGCACCATATTTTTCAATGTAGTAAAGTCATAATTTTTGTAATTAAGTGTGTCTGAGAAACCTGGCATAATAACTCGTACAGTTGGAAATTGTATTGTTGAATGTGTATGTTCGATTATAATAAAATCAGTGTTTAATTTCAAGCAAATTCCTTTTATTTGCTCTATGTAATCTAAAAAATCATTACTTGTTTTAAAAATTGGACAAGATCTTTTTTCACCTTCCAATAAAAAGTTTTTATCTCCTCCATAACGCGATCTTCTTGTTAAGCCAGAATAAGAGGTAACATCAATATCGATTTTTTTGTCAATAACTTGTAATAAATTTTCCAAATATTTGGTTTGTTCTTCTAAGGAATGCTTAAATGTTCCTCCAGCTATTCTTTCTGTAATACATCTTTTGATTGCTTCATTAATATCAAATGATGAACCATTACTAATTTTAATATGTTCAAATTTATAACAAAGAGATTTTTTATCTGTCATATTGGTATTAACAAACACTACTCCCACCGCAGGTAATAAGTCATTCATAGTAAAATCCTTTATCAAAATATTAATACCATTTTTTTCATAATAACTGATCATTTTTTGAATTATTTTATCTTTTATTGTAGCAGAATCAATTGTTGGAACAATTAATTTGTTCCTAAAAACGACTATTTTACTATATCGTTCAAAAATCTCACAAGAGGCTTGAACAATTGCTTCCTCTAAAGTATTGCCTGAGGCAAGTCCATTTGAACCGTTAATATTTTTAATTAATAACAAAGGAATTTTTATTTTCTTATTTTTCAACAATGAAAATCCATCGACCCAATGGTGAGCTATGTCCAATTGTTTTAGTTCTTCTAACTCTTTTTCATTATACTTGATAATTGAATTTTTGAATAAATCTTCAATAGGTAAGTAATCCTTTAATTCATCTTGATGGGCATAAACATATCCTGGTAGATGTTTTCCATAATTAAAATCAATTATATTCTGATCTGATATTTGTCCATATTTGGGATAAAAGTATTTGAATAAGAAATCAGCAGAAAATCTTTCAGTCATTTCAGCTAGAGCTGAAGCGATTGATTGTTTTTTTGTTGATCCTTTACCCGAAGCTGAAATATTTAATTCAGGAATTTCAACTTTGCAACTGTAACAATATATTCTGGGATTTTTTATCGGTTTGTTAAGTGATAATTTCAATCCTAACTTATCAAATGCTGTTTGAATTTGATTAATTGTTGTTCTGTACGGTTGACATTTTAGCGTGTCTTTTCTTATTAGAGCGTTTTCTAAAATCATTGGTGGTCTCCAATAGAAAATCTTGAATCACCTTTAAAAAGAACACATACTTCACACTAAACTATTTTTTTGTGTAAAATAGCTCTAATTTAAGTCCATTAATAAAGAATTATTCTTTCTTACTGAGCTCTTTCTAATTAGTCATCTAAAAATTTAAATAAAGTAACACGTTTTTTAAAAAGGTGTTATCAATCACTCTCATTTAGAGATTAAAGAAAGGAGAAAAAACAAAATGCATATGCCAGATGGAGTCCTACCTTTAACCCACGCAATTGTTTATTTAGCAATCTCAGGCGTTATAATTCTAATAGCAATATGGCAAAGTAGAAAAAGTCTCACTTTGAAACAGATACCTGTTGTGGGTGTTTTAGCTGCAGGTCTTTTTGCTGCACAAATGTTTAACTTCCCTGTACCATTTGGTTCAAGTGGTCATCTCATTGGAACTGCTTTAGCAACTGTTCTAGTAGGTCCTTGGGTTGGTATTTTAATTATTACAGCTATTTTAATTGTTCAATCGTTCTTTGGAGATGGAGGATTTTTGGCTTTAGGTGCCAATGATTTTAATATGGCCATAATAGGTGCTTTTACAGTTGTAGCAATATTTTATTTAATACCACAAAAATGGCGTGAGAAAAGATTTGCTTATGCAGGTTTTGCTGCAGGGGCTGCATTCATCTCAACGATTCTCATGTCACTTACAGCATCAACTGAATTAGCTATTGCTCAGACTGGACCACCAACATTAATTTATGGCTGGATGGTTGGATTGCATGCAATAATAGGTTTGGCTGAAGCAGCTATTACCTTTGCTGTGGTAAGTTTTGTTTTCTTGGCAGAGCCAAGTTTATTGAAAGCTGCTGAAGATTCACTTTTCATGAAAAAAATCGATCAAGAGGAACAAATACCCACCTATCGATTTCCTGTTTTAGCAACAGTAAGTTCTGTAATTGTTTTTGGCATTATGGCTCTTTTTGGGATTATTGCTAGTGAAAACCCCGATGGTTTAGAACGAACCTTTGAATTTCTTCAAGATGCAGGTTATACTATTGGAGAAGCAGAATCAGGTTTGTTTGGATTTCCTGAAGGCCTAGGTTGGGCTATTTTACAAATGGCAATTGTTATGGTGATAATCTTAGGAGCAATCTTGTTAATCAATTTCATAATTTTCAGAATTAAAAAGCGAAATTATTTGAAAACTCATCCAACAATAGATGAACAAGTAAATGAAGATGAAAAAATAACGCTCATTGATAATTCTACAATAGAAATTGGGAATACCTAAAAAAAGGTAAAATTTCCCTCTCTTTTTTATCAAATAATTATTGGTAATTTTAATGTTTAATCAGCTGGTATAAGATAGAGTTGACCTTTTAGTACTCCCTTTAGAGCAAGAATACTATCAGCTAATTTTTTCACTACTTGTTGTTTTCCACGTAGAAAGATTGTTTCCAAACAAAGTTCATGGGTAATGTGAGCATGCATAGTGGAGATAATTAAATCCTCAAAATTGTGCTGAATTTCAATTAATTTGAGTGTACAATCAAAAGTATGGTGATCAAAAACATAAGTCAAAGAACCAACGACAATAGAATGTGGATCAGCAAGGAGAGTTTCCTCATCAAGTTTTTCACGAATTAAATAACGAATACCTTCGCTACGATTGGGAAATTTCTTCTCTTCAAGCCAAGTATCAAATTCAGCTAATAACGAGGGATCAAGAGAAATGCCTGTTCTAGTTACAACGTCCTTACCAACATTATTTGACATAAAATAGACCTCAATTAATTTAGTACTTACTAGAAATTCGTTATAATTAATAGTTTATTATTAAAATGGAGTAAAATTCAGAAATAAAAATTATCGAACAGGATTCATGATTGATGTAAAAGATTCAGCTACCACTTAGAAGTAACAACCACCACGATCTCGACCATCAGTATAAGTGGTATTAAGATAGCTAATGAGATCAACCATTAAGGAATAAGCTTCAGCGTCATAAAAATGCTCAGGACGAGGATAATCATCAACCATGCAAGGAACACAAACATCCCAATGAACATGGGCATATTGATTAATTTTCAAAAAATAACCAACCAAATCCCCTTTCTCAACCCAATCACCAATGCTAACATTTAACCAAGAACCTTGGAGCTCCCAGTCACTGGTCTTATTTGTAAAGGGTTCAAAACAATAAGTGATAGAAACAGTCTCGTTAAAACGAATGCCAATATTGATAATATAAATATTAACACTAGAAGGATCTTCACCAACTAACCAATCAATGCGTTCAACATAACCTGGAGCACAAGCAATAACAGGAGACAGATTATTGAAGAAGAAATCACCTGCATAATATTGCAAACCACTTTCTTCGCAAGGATGGTTAGGATGGTACTCGCAATGGAAGAAAAGATCATCGACATCAACTTTATTGACAAAAATAACCCCCATATAATTAAGGTTGGAATCATCATATCTTCCACCAGAGGAAAAAGTACGATTATTATTGAGGAATATACTAACAATAACAAAGGAACCAAAAATGATTATTATAGTAGAAACAACAGCAATGATGATTTTACCACGCTTTTTCATATAGGAGGGAGTAACAAACACATTAAAATATCTTTTTCTTAGATAGGCAAAAATAGTGAAAGAAGATAGTAGAACAAGTAACCACACAAAACGAAAGATTCATAAAAGAAAAAAGAAGGAAGAAAGAATAACAAAAAGAAAAAATGGGCTGGTAGATCAGACTGGAAGATCGCCTCCTTGGCATGGAGGAGGCCCTGAGTTCAAATCTCAGCCAGTCCACCACTTTCTTATCATTTCTTTTCATTTAATACTGTAGTTTTGTCATAAAATTATTTTTTAATCCTAAGAACTATAAAACACAAAAGGATTATGTATACTTATAATTACTAATAGAAGGTTTCTCTAAATATGACTTCAAATAAAAAATCAATTCTTAGCAGCAATATCTTTACTTTCTTCATTGGAACAGCATTATTGATTTGGGGAATAATAGTTATTTATTTTAGATTTGCAAAAGGAATTAATATTACTGGTACCGCTTGGCTTGTTTTAGTAGGAGGAATAATGATTATTTCTGGTATTAGTAATATCCTACTGTATCGTTATAATCGTGATAAAGTCATTGGTGCTTTAAAGTCATATGAGCGAATTAATTTGTCACAGCTTTCATCAGAACTAAAATTATCTGACAAGCAAACAAAAGATATCATCGTAGATTTACGAACTGAAGGGAAGCTTAAAGCTTCTTTCGAACCAGAAACAGGTGATGTTTTGGTTTTTGAAGTGAATGGTGTACCACCAATTGCTATTGTTCCAATGTCTTCCTCTGGATTACCCGAACATGAGGTAAAGTACAAAGATAAACAAATACCAAGAGATTTGAAATATTGTCAATATTGTGGCTCAATTGTCAATCCAAATGATCGCTTTTGTAATAATTGTGGATCAGATTTAAGTTAAAATCAATACATTTTGTATTTGTTTTGACAGTTAATTATTGAGTAAAAATAAAGGAAAAACTGAAAAATAATTTATTTATAGTTATATTTTTTCGAAATATTTTTTTACCTTTAAGTGAATAGATTTCTTTCGTTCAATTTATCTTTGAACGATTTTTTTACAGGTAAAATTTAGGAGTAGAAAAATATGGAAATGGATAAAAATATGGAATTCACTCAAGAGGATTTGTATTATCTCGAAGATTTATTAGCTAATATTAAAAAATCTGTTTCAAGATTGGAAAGATTTGTTGAGATTAAAAGAAGTGGTTTATTGGATTCACAAGAGCATTTTGCTAAAAAATATTCTGAAGATACTTAGCTTCAATTTTACTCAGCTGTTGAATTATATTAATTGCTTCTGAATTAGAAAGATATTTGATTCAATTAAAATAAATAAATTTAATTTGATAAAAAAAATTTGAAAAAAGAGGAAAAGAGAAGAAATTATTTTCTCTTTTTAATTATAACTAAAATGCCAATTGAAGTTACAGCAGTTACTACTATCAAGAATGGATTTATTCCTAATCTTCTTGTGTAATTTTCTTCTGATATTTGAGCACTCATTGAGAAGATAGTATCTTCACCTTTATAATCGCCTGATATTATTGTCAATAAGTTATAGCCTTGTAATAAATTATTAGTAACATTGTAATCAAATCTCAATTGGTGGATAATAATCAAATTGGTTGATTCACTTGATACGATATAATTTCCAGCTGCTCCAACAGTTAATCTTAGTGTTTCACCGTCATCATAGTAAAAAGCTGATGATGAGACTGATAAGTTTCCTTCATCATTATCCCATCCTGCAAAGATATCTTGCCAGGCAGTATTTCCCGTATTATTATACATATCAATTAATGAAGGCCAATTAAGACCAGGTGGAGCAACAAACCAGGTATTTCCTAAACTAACACCTTTGTTAACATCAATTATTGAATCAACATTACTTGCTTCTGATATTCCCATGGCAATAAATGGAAAGAGTGAATAACAAATCAATCCTAAAGCAAAAGATAGTGAAGATGATTGTGCAGTAGCTAGCTGGGTACCATTATTTGAAATTTTGAAATCAACAGTAGAGGTTCCTACATTCGTTATTTCGACATCAAGATCTTGATCCTTAGCAACACCTGTATTACCTACACGAAAGAGGCTAGTATTTCCTTGAGTGGTTGTACTACCATTTGTAAACTTAAAACTACCATAAGCTTTCTTAATATTATAAGTAAAAACTTCCCCAACACTTACACTTAATGTATTACTAACAGGTAATGAAAGTGCTAGTGCAGCTATAAAAATTGCTATTATAATTTGTTTTTTCAAATTTAACTCACCATATTTTCCTTTCTATTAAAGGATGAGATTCAATGAACCATTTTACTATTTAAAGCAATTTTTTGTGGCAATAATTTTAAGTAAAATAATTTGGAATCCTTTGAATACTTGGTGTGTTAAAAGAATATCAAGGCAAGGGAGTAGGTTCTACTTTATTTTTTTATCTTTTAAAAATAATGCTAGAAAAAAGGTTCAAAATTTCATTAGCTGACCTAGGATCTATTTTAGAAGAGGTAATCAAACTATACAAACGATTTAATTTTGATTTAACAAGAGAATTAAGGAGCTAGTTAAAAATTCTTTGATTATGAGATTTTTTCATCTATCTTTGTTTAATTTTTTACTATGTCATGTAAGAATTCCTAATAACAAGTATTTTAAGAAAGAAAAGCTCTTTAACATTTGGTGTTTGGGTTGCCAGAAAGCAGTGATTCGCAATCATTAACTTCTAAAATAATTAAAATACTTCGTATAACAAATGAACCTTTGTCTGCTCATGCAATCAATGAATTATATGGATTACCTTACAAAAAAGTTCAAGATATCTTATTACAATTAGAAGATGAAAAATTAGTTTTATCATTAAAAACTAAGAGAGGAATATTTTATTTTATACCTGATAGATACC
>JAEORM010000142.1 GCA_016840905.1 Candidatus Gerdarchaeota archaeon
AAAACCAAAATATCGACATTAAGAAAAAAAGGAAATTGCAGATTTTGAGAGATATGAGGAAGCTGATAATTCAAATCACTTTAACAATACTCAGTAAGTGACTTTTGCATCCTGATTTCGGAGGCGGAGGCAAATAACTTATGATAGGGCAAATTTGAAAATTCGTACCTTAAAGCTAAATCAAATTCTTGAATCCTCTTGTTGTTGTGATCGCCCACACTGTGGGCATTTTTCTTCCTTATCTAAATCCAAGAGAGCATTGCAATATTTGCAACTTACGACTCTTTTTCTTCTTTCAAGTATAGCCTCTCTTAGTAGCTCCTTAACAACTGATGGTTCAGGCAAAGCTACAAGGCAAGGACGAGATTGCTCAACCCTAACACTATCTATTCGAGTCATATCCTCATACGTATGCTCCACAATATTATAAACTGAAATTAAATCATAATCTTCACCATACATGATAATGGATCCTTTCGGATCATATGGGAAATCAGCAGTTATTGGGTAAAGCTTACCATTTTTTACAACCGCATCATAAATTTCATCAAGTTTAGCAACCCATACATCTTGTTTAGCTTCTCCTGATTTCATAAGCAGTCTTTGGTTTGTTATCAAGTACTCTACGAATGGAAGCTTTTTGGATCTCAAAAAAAATTGAACTGAAATTGTTGCAACGGCAACAGAAATAGCGATGATTAAAAGGGGATAAAGTCTAACTATTACAGAATATAGTGCAATAAGCAAAAAAAATCCTGCAACAGCAATACCTCTAATATCTGACAACAGAAATCTCTTCTTACCAGGAACTCCTCTCCACAAAACTTTTTCGTTTGGATCCAAAATATTCTCTATACCAGACAAGAATCTGCTCACTCTCCAAACAACTAATCATATGATTAATCATTAAAGTATTTTCAAGACTAAATCAAAATGCAGGAAACTCCCCCTCGATGTAACACTAAACCGTTCGAATACTAAGGGCACACTAGAAAAAAGCATGCTTTTTCTTAGGGCTTGTAATTCTTTTTTGATTTTCTCGTCTCAGCTGCTTTTCTTCCCGCAGTGCTGCTTTTTTTTGTCAAACTAGCTTTGAATCCAGCCTGACTCATTTTTTTATACTCAAATAGATATGGCCAGGGATATTTGTCGCTTACCAAAGCCAAACCTATTTTATTGTATCTCTTCAATTTCCTATCATTCAGAATTTTTTCAATGTTAGAGATGTTAACGCTCGGCTTATTTCCAGTTTTTACGTCAATAATCCATCGTTCATTACCTTTGATTGCTAGAATATCGTAAGGTAAGTTACTCTTCTTTCCCTCATGCCAATATCTAATGTGATAGCCTCTCTTTTTTAACCATTGAGTAACTTTCATTTCAGCTTCAGTTCCTTTTTCTCCAGCTTCTTTAAGCTCCATGTTTTTAGATTGATGATTTTCCAAGTGGATGTTATCCTAGGTCAATGTAATTTTAGCTCATCACCTCTGAAAGATGAGAGTCTATTTTCCATGACCCAGCAGTATTGAATTCACTATTGAAATATTCAAAGCAAGGTAAATGTATATTTAATTAACCAAAATGGCTTTTCATGAGGCTACTTATTGCCTGGTGAACTCTCTTTTGTCAGTTGTTTTATTTGCCAGATTACCTGTGCTTCCTCAGCTTTATAGTGCCTCCAAACTATTGTTCCAGCTATCAGAGTGATAAAAGGCGTGAGTTCTGTAATGAAGTTGGTTTCCCAATTTTGCAGACCCCATACTATTATGTTTATTGCAGTGCCAATTATAGATGAAAGAATTAGATAGTTTCTTTTGTCTCTTCTGATTTTGCCCAGTCTACTTTTCAAAAGAAGTAATTGTGCCTGTTCTGCCAATTCCGGAACCAAAGGCCCATATGTTTCATTTAAAAAATAAGCTTTTGGCATGAGGAGTGAATTCAATGTTTATTTAAACCATTTTCGCAATCAGAAAATCAATATAAGAAAAATTGTTGGGGCAAACAAACACACTACAGTAAGAAGCTTGATTCAGGGTTTATAGAGAGTATTTTACTCAAAAAATGAGGCGTATAAGATGTATTAAGATGTATTAAAAAAATAAGGTGTAAATAAGATGTATTTTGAAATTATTTTCTTTTGATGAAGTAGACTAGCAAGCCCAAACCAACAATAACTGTAGCCACACTAACTGAAGCTAGAACCAATAATGTTGGAAAAGCCTCTATTTCAAAGTATGAAGTTTCAGAAACCCCAACATTACCATCCACATCTGTGGCATAAACTGTAACATTATGCAGTCCATTAGACAATCCAGTCAAAGTCACATTTCCATCAATAACTATTCTTTCCTTTCCATCAATACAATACTCAAT
>JAEORM010000143.1 GCA_016840905.1 Candidatus Gerdarchaeota archaeon
AAGATTCCCTACTTAATATAATGACCCAAACCATTAGAAAAATTGACACTGAAAGATTCTATGTTCAAGATGTTAAAGATTAGAAATCCAATTTAAGAGAATTAAATTGGATCATTATTTTTTTCTGCTTTTTAACATTCTTTTTACTTACTGATGGTCTCTTTTATTTTCATGCCCAAGTTGAATGCTTCACTCATCAATTTACTATTTTTCTCTGCATCACCAATTTGCCAAGCAGTACCATGAACTATCCCAAGATTTTCACTTTGCATATAGCGAAATATATCGTGTATTGTTCCAATAGCATTGTTTACTCCTGATTTTTCGACGTTATTATCACCATACACCAATATTGCTCCTACCTTTTTGTTTCTGAGAGCATATCCTTCTTTTGTATGTAAAGCATATAATCTATCCATGAATAATTTCATTTGAGCTGATACAGTGAACCAAAATATTGGCGAAGCAAAAATAATTACTTTGCTTTGTAGTAATTTTGGGTAAAGCTCAGACATATCATCTTTTGTTACACAAGTTAATTTACTATTTTTGATACACCAATCACAAAATTGGCATCCTTTAATTTTCATTTTATTTAGATTAGCAATCTCTACTTCTTTACCAGCTTCACCCATTCCTCTTATACATTCATTTATGAGTGCAGCTGTGTTGCCTTTCTTTCTTGGGCTTCCATTGAAAATTAGAATATCTGACATAAGTCAATTGTTGTTCTTCTCCTATTTTAAAGACTTATTCTAGTCTTATTTCAAGCAAATTTTTTTCCATCAAATCCATTTTCTATTTTTATTCCGTAAATTTTCTTTTCCTTAAATCTCTTACTTTAGAAATAAAATAAACCCCTTTTTAAAAGCGAATATACCAGAATCTTCTGTGATTAAAAATTGCCAGCTTATAATTCCGTTTATACTATTCAGAAGGATCATTCCAAGAAATTACTCATCGTCCTATTATTACTTGTAATTAGCTTAGTAGTTATTCAATTCTCTATTACTAACGTTACTGCTGATGACGATGATGAAGGAGATGATGACGATGAGAATGATCTTGCTAACTCTCTTGGTTGGGCTGCTGTTGGATTACTCGTTGTAAGTTCAATTTATATTTTCTTCTATCAATCATTTCGTTTAACTAGAAAACTCTCTAGCGAAGGTAAATTAAGCGGATTCAAGAATTTTGTAGCAAATGTTTTTCGTGCTATAAGAAAACCACTATTGTATATCCATTATTTCAGTGGTTTAGCTGCTTTAGGAGTTTTGATTGCTCATGGTATCTTATTAACCAGAGGTGATACAGCTGCAGCTATTGGTTGGGCAAGTGCTGGCATATACATTTTTTATATTTTCACAGTTTTGTTGTTATGGTTTAAAATCGTCGCTCCAGGAAAAACCAAAAAACTTTGGAAAGCAGTTCTTTATGTTCATAGAAGTTTGTTACTTTTTGCAGCGATAATTGCTATTCACATTATTCATGTTGCCTTAATAGGTGATGATTGAAAAATTAATCAGTAAAGCTATAGGAGATTTAAAAAAGAACCTCTACAATTCACCTCTCGATAAATTATTTAAGCAAAGAACGATTCTTTGCTTAAGTAGTAACATATTGGGAAGTTGATTAGTATGACATATAAAATCGGAATACGTCGAGAAACAAAGCATAGTGAAAGGAGAACACCTTTAACACCTGCTGCTGTTAAAAAATTGAAAGAAGAATTTGATATTCAAACTTATCTTCAATCTCACGATAAACGAGCTTTTACAGATGAAGAATATATTCAAGCTGGGGGAATTATTAAGGAAGATCTCTCTGATTGTCCGATCGTTTTTGGTATTAAAGAAATGACTCTTGATATGTTTCACCTTGGAGGAGCATACCTTTGTTTTCATCATGTAATTAAAGGGCAAAAAGACAATATGCCTATGCTCAAATACATGATGGATCATGAATGTACGATGATCGATTATGAAAAAGTTACAGATGAAAAAAATCGTCGATTGATCTTTTTCGGTCGCCATGCAGGTTATGCTGGTATGGTTGATACTCTTCATGGGTTTGGTCTAAGATTAAAAGAAGTTGATGGCTTAGATACTGCTTTTAGTAAAATAAAACAAGCTAGTAATTATTTCGATTTAGAGGAAGCAAAGAAAGATATTGCTAAAGTCGCTGAATTAATTAAAAAAGATGGTCTACCTGAAAGCTTATGTCCTTTAGTATTTGGCTTCTTAGGGTATGGTAATGTTTCTCAAGGTGCCCAATCAATTTTAGATATTTTACCTGTCAAAGAAATCGATCCAAATGATTTAGCTGATCTTGTTAAAAATCCCAATAAAGAAGAATGCAAACATACACTCTACAAAGTCGTCTTTAAGGAAAAGCATATGGTTTATCCTAAAGATGAATCAATTACCTTTGAATTACAGGATTATTATAACCACCCTGAAAAGTATGAGGGATTATTTGCTGAAAAATTCTTGGAATATATTACTGTAATTGTTAATGGTGCCTATTGGTCAGCTAAATATCCACGATCCATTACTAAAAGTGAACTTAAAGATTTGTTCAGTGGTTCTAACCCTCCAAGATTACGATTCATTGGTGATATTTCATGTGATATTGAGGGCGGTATCGAAGGAACGATAAGAATCTCTTATATTGACCGTCCTTACTATGTTTATGATCCAATCAAAGATACTGCAACAGATGGCGTGAAAGGGAATGGTCCAGCAATCTTAGCTATTGATCATTTACCAACTGAAATTCCTCGAGATGCATCTGATTTCTTTAGTAATACTCTGTTACCTTTTGTTCCTAACATGGCAAAAGCAAATTTCAAAGAATCTTTTGAAAAATCAGGTTTACAAGAAGAAATCAAGCGAGCTGTTATCCTTTGGCGAGGTAAATTTACTCCTAATTTTGAATATATTAGAGAATTCTTATGAGTAATTATTTTACTCATTTGTTTTTCTTTATTTATCTCAGTTTTCAACAAATAAGTTTTAAAGGTAGAAATTCGGAAAATAGACTTAGCAATAAAATGAGGGTTGAAATCATTGTTCTTTAGAAAAATAAAAGAAGCAGTAAAAGAAATCGGTGATGACCTTAGTAAAGCAGTAGATGGAACGTCATCTGATAACAATAGAAGAGCTGGTGATTCAGGTTCAAGAAAAGCTATTTCTAAAGATGAGACTGACGCTCTACCTGTAAAATGTACCATTCGACTTAAATCTAATAGATATAATCGATTATCTATGAGAACTCGAGTAGAGGTTTCATCAAGAAGCGAATATGAAAAAATGAAAGGATCATTACTAACCAATTTTAGAAATCATTTTGGAACTTACTCAACTATGTCTGGTAAAAGAGTTAATGTTTGGACAGACAAAGCATTTAATGAAATAACTAAAACATTAATTTTTGATGATGCAAATCTTGTTGAAGCTTTGAAAAAGCATGGTAAGTGGTAAACCAACCACTTCATTTTTCCATTTATTAGCAATAATTCTAAAACAAGCGATGGTAGCTATATTATGGTGGAAAATTATGCCTTGGAATCCTTTTTGGAAAATTGAATGGTTTTTTCGCAAAAAAAGGATTCTAAGGAGAAGAGCACTTTTAAGAAAGTATTATGAAACAACTGATCTTTGGCTCCCTCCAAATTCCACACAGAGACAGTTTAGATTTTTTGTTTATGGTTTTAATAAAAAGATAAGAGTGCTAAAAATTCAGGATAGAATAAATACAATTGATAAGCTAAGGGCTCTACTTGTGAGATATACCCCTGCTGATGTTTATTATACAACAAGTTGTTGGTTAGATCCGCAGAATCTGGGACCAAGGTCTTTTAAAAAGAAACAAAAACCAGGCTATGAGGTAGCTAGTAATTGTTATCTTTATAGTGAACTTTACTTTGATATAGATGCTCCAGGGAATTTTGAACTAGCAAAAAATGAAGCAAAAAGATTAGTTGTATTTCTAAAAGAAAAATGTCATTTTAAGGATATTAAAATTGTTTTTAGTGGTGGGAAAGGATTTCATATCTATGTTTATGATTTCAATATTCATGATTACGTAGA
>JAEORM010000144.1 GCA_016840905.1 Candidatus Gerdarchaeota archaeon
AAAATGGTTTTATTTCAAATTAATATCACATAAACTTTTTATTATATCAAGGTAAACTCAATCTATTATGAAAAAATTGGAAGTTCCTTTTGGAAAAAATCTTGCCTTCGGAATAGGAGAAATAGCAGATCAATTGGCATATCAAGGATTTACTTTTACAATCTTTACTTTCTATTATGCTGTGATAAAACTTGATGCAAAGTACATTACCATTGTTTTTATAATCTGGTCAATTTACAATGCATTAAATGATCCATTAATTGGCTCTATATCAGATAAAACTAGAACGAAAAAACTCTTTGGTGGTAGAAGACGTCCTTGGATGATCGCTATGGCATTACCTTTAGCTCTAGTAATGTTTTTACTTTTTACTTCTCCAGGAGGGCAAATATCGGGCGGATTTAAACTTAGTACAATGATCTATATGTTGTTCATTATGTGCTTATTTGATACTGTATATACGGGTTATTCTTTGAATCGTACATCCCTTTATCCAGAAATTTTCCGAACCGATAAAGCACGTGAGGAAGTTGGAGCAGTTCGTAGAATTGTTATGGTTATTGCTCTTTTAATGGCATTTATTATGCCAACATTATTTATTTCAGATATGGCTTTAGAAGATCCAACTTCTATACCTAGTGAAATCATTTGGCAGTATCAGTTAACGGGAATAATTTTTGGTGTAATAATTCTAGTTACTATTTTGATCAACGTAATTTGGGGTGCCAAGGAAGCTCCTTATGAAGAGTTAGAAAAGAAGAAAACCATGAAACTTGGTGAATCTCTAAAAATCAGTTTGACAAATAAAAAATTCGTAATATTTGCTCTCTGCTCAACAATGAATTGGTATGTTTTTAGTTTACTACCAACAATTATGCCTATTTATGTTAAAAATGTTGTACCAGTCGACGATTGGTTATATGTAGCAATGGAATCACTGGGTGAATTAAGAATCAGTATTCCTCTAGCACTAGCATTCATTATGTCTATCTTTGGTGTACTATTTTGGACTTTTATTGACAGAAAGGTTGGAAGCAAAGTAGGTCTTATTATTTCAATGTCTTGGTGGGCACTTGTTCTAATACCTTTAATTTTTATCAAATCCTATTTGGGGATATTGATCATAATGGCTCTAAATGGGATTGGATTAGGTGGTTCACCTTATTTCATAGATAGAAATATTTCTAACATAGCAGACGATGATGAAGTTCGAACAGGTCAAAGAAGAGAGGGATCATATTATGGAGTTCATGCTTTATTTGTTAGGTTATCAAGCATATTGTCCATTGCTTCAATAGCAATTGTATTAACAACGAATGGTTGGAATGTTTATAATCCTGATATTGTTACTGAACAAATAAAATTCGGACTGCAATCGTTAATGTCACTTTTCCCTGCTGGTGGACTGATAATTGGTATAATTTTTCTGATTTTCTTCCCACTGGGTAGAAAGCAAGTTCAAGCATTACAAGCGAATCTAAAAACTGAAACAAAACTAGAAACAAGTAAAAAATCAGAAGAAATAGTAGAAGAGAGCTAATGAAAAAGCTATCTTCTTTTTTTATTTTATTTCATCTAAACCGTAGCCAATACGAACTCTTTCTCTTAAAAGGGCAATAAATCGAGTGATTGGTCCACCATCTACCATTGTGTGATCAATATTTACTGTAACCCAGAGATAATCTCGAGGAACTATTTGTGTTAAATCTTGTTCACCATTCTCTTTAATTAAATATCCAGGTCGTTTTTCAATTCCCCCAACATTTATTGAAAGATTTTCCACTGCAATTGGAATTGAGGTTCCACCTCCACCAGCAAACATCCCTATGGAGGTAAATCCAACAGTTCCATTATATTTTCTCCGTTGGAAAGGATTCTTGAAGAGAACATTGAATAATATTTTCCTGATGAAACGTGGTATTTTTAGTAAAGTATCAGTAGCTGATGCTTCTCCTTTGCTGCTATCCACCATACTATCTACCTGTAAGTTTTTAGCCGACCTAATGTCATTTGTTAATTCTTGGATATTCATTTTATTGGCTTTACGAAGCATGACCATAGTGGGCATTTTTTTCCCTTTAACTTCCCTTTCTACAAGGAAATTTACATCAACGTCTTCAAAAATGACCATTTTTCTTCGTCGCCATTTCATCGCTTGCATATAAGGATGCTCTGCTACAGTTTTCGCAAAGATATAGGTCAGATATGCAGTAAAAGATAAATCAATGCCTTTTTCTTTGTATTCTTTTATTTTCTGTAGAGGATAGGTAACATCTACTTCACCAATAGCATAAACCTTCATGGTTTTTTTCCCTAAGGAAATAAAATCAACTACAACATCACGACTGCGGGTAAAAGGTTCAGTATAATATGAGCCAAATTTAGATTCCTTTAGATTTCTTTTTGCGCACATAATTTTTGTTTTATACAAAAACGACACATAAATATTATGGAAAATTGCAAATTTATTATTAAAATGATTTAGCTGAACCAGCTTAAGGTAGAAATAAATTCATTATATATTTTTCAATTCACTATAATTCGATGACTTCTGGTAAAAATAGCAAATAGTTAAAACAGTAATCACGCATAAATACATCTACCTCAAGAGACAATCTTTTTTTGATTAAAATAATCCATTTCCTCATTTCAGAAGTTTTTTTTAGGTGAAACTATCAATAATATTTGTTTTTGAACTAATAGTACATATCTAATATTAGTTTGACTTTAATTTAAAATGAGGTTGCCTAATGAGCTACCAAGTAATCCAAAATACTCAAATACTCTCTACAATAGAATCATTAATTGAAAATTTAAGATACAAAGGTCAAGGATTTTTCCGTAAAAAACCAATAGAAAAAATCACTTATATCAAACGAATTCTTTGGCCTGTAAGTCATTTTGAGATTAGTTATAATGTGAAAGGAAATAATCCCTCACCGGTAAATTTACGTGCCACTAGAAAC
>JAEORM010000145.1 GCA_016840905.1 Candidatus Gerdarchaeota archaeon
ATCTTATCTCTCAATCAGGTGGCGTTGGCGGTTTTGCAGCAGCTATTACTACCAAAGGATTAATTCCCAATTATTCTTTTGGTATAAAAGGTGGCCCTAAATTTGAAGATCTCAATTATGATGCTATCTCTAAAGAAACAATATTACAAACCCAACGAGCAGCTTCACCAAAAACTATGAATTTCAATAAAGAGGTACCAATAATACTCGAGCCTGAAGCATCTTTTGGATTATTAGGTGGTTTACTTACTCTCTTAACAACTCAATTATTGGGGAACAATGTTGCGAGAGGATCAACTCCTTATTCTGATCAAGTTGGCAATTTAATTACTTCTGAGAATTTCACACTAATTGACAATGGAATCAACCAAAATAAATTCACTAGTTCATCATTTGATAGCGAAGGTGTACCCAGAGAGAAAACTCTCCTTATTGATAAAGGTGTATTACAAACCTATTTATTAGATACTTATTTTGGTAAAAAATTGGGTCTTGAATCAAATGGCAAAAGCACTCGTGCAGGCCTTTTTGGATTCGGTGGTGATCCTATCAAATCATATCCTTCTATAAATACAACTGCTATTGAAGTTTTACCTGGTGATGCAACATTTGATGAGATGATAAAAGAAACTCGAGAGGGTTTCATGCTTCGATCATTAATGGGATTACATATGTCTGATCAAAGCTCAGGAAGATTTTCAGTTACTGGTTTTGGTTGGTATATTAAAAATGGTGAAATAAAATATCCTGCACAAGGAATATCCATTTCAGGCATGCTTCCAGAATTATTAAAAGAAATAGATATGATTTCTAAAGAAAGTGAATCAATGATACTTGGGGATTGTCCATATATTCGATTTGCTAAAGTTTCTGTCACTTCCAAGAAATTTGATTTCAAAACAAGATTTGGCTTAGCTATTTTAAAGATAATTTCAACTATAACTGGTAAACATCCAATGGTATGATTTTATGCAAATCATACCTACTCTTTTTTCCTAGAATACCGTTTTGGAAACCTTTATTTTTTCATTTTTAGTAGTATCTTTGTTATAAAACAATAAAAAAAAATACATTTAAACTTCATATAGAGGGAAGAGAAATGTCTAATGAAGAAATAGAACTGACAATAGAACAACAAGAGTTATTATATCTAATATCAAAAATGACCGATTCATTAAATTGTCCAATATCTTGGATTAAGCAAACACCCTTACAAGCATTAATATTCCAAGCGATAAGAAAAGGGCTATTTAGTGAATATGATTATGCACCAATTTCAACTTCTTTTCTAGGTCAAGGTAGGAAATTTGTTAATATTTCTAAAGAAGGAGAAGATGATCTTGGTGATTTAAGAGAACTTGGTCTGTTGGAAACTATACGATTATCATCAACAAAACATGATTATATTACTGGTTACAGACCAACAAAAGAATCTTATAAATATCTGACCAGAATGAATACTGAAATTCGTCAACGTGTGGATAATTTATTTATCTGCCCTACTTGTAAAAATACTGATTATAATTTGGAGATAAAAGTTGATGAATCTGAATTTTTAATGAAATGTAATAATTGCCAATATAATGAAGAAATTCCTCTAGTCATACCAGAGGATGTCTCTTATTCTACAAAAGCTTATTTCTTTTCTTCATTAAAAAAGAAGTTTTTAGCAGGTGAAAAGTATTGAGTAGCAATGAAAATAATAATAATAATAACAGATCAGGCAATATTCAAGATGATTTAACTGAACATATTAGATTAAGAAATGTGAAAATTGCTTTGGTTGAATGGTTGCCATTTGATAGAAATCAATTATCAGCATTAAATATCAAATTAGATAGTTTTCATCATAGAAGAGGGCATATCGTTACAGCCTTGAAGGATAATGCTCCAAGTGAATTAATTTTCCATGATGATGGTGTTTCATGTAAAGTAGAAGTGGTTGACTTTTCACCTTCTGAGTATGTATCATTTAAAGCTCGATTAAATTTCCCTGAAGATGAAGGTATAGTACAGTACGAGGAATTAAGCGGATACATCAATTCTTGGGGTAGGGTTATTTATGGTGCTGAAATAGAAACAGTAGAAGAAGTCAATGGTGGATGGGTTTCATTAGATTTACTCACAAGAATTATTGTTGATTTGACTATGGATACCTCTCAAATGATTGATTCACTTTTAACGGAATATCAAAGAAATCTTTTAGATCTGATATTCATGAAGGAGTCACCTAAAAGAACAAAATTTGTCATTTTGTTTGCTGATGATATTAATGTTAGACATGAAAATCCTGATGATTATTTTGATGGTGAAGAACTTCAAAATGAACTTGAACAAATACTTGATGTCTTGCAAAGTGTGCAACCTATTGATGGTGGCTATTGCTTTACGGGTAATAATGGGGTAATAGTTGTTAGTCCAAATCATCCTTCTTTTGAGCAGCAATATTTAGAAAGAAGCTACTCTTCAGCAATTCGTATCTTTCTAGATGATTATTCAGCTATTATTTGGCACCTTTGGGATGAATCAAAACAAATTGAAGTTGATATTGATAAGGCAATGCTTGGAGATATTACTAGTTTAACTAATGCTCAAAATTGGATTACAAGAGCAAGTTCTGAAGCAATCATGCTACATGATATATTGGCATATTTACGGGATAGTATTACTGAATTTGGTAATGAGTTGACTGTTCAAAATCCAAATAGATCAGTTGATGACCCTATCTTACAAGAATTGCGGATAATTCAGAATGATTCAATGATAACTAATAAACGTGTAAATGACACTCAGAAAGTTATTCAAGGTCTTGAGTCAAAAATGGTTGCTTTGCGAGATTTCTCTAATGCTTTGGCTGAAAAACATATGCGACGAATATCAGATTCTATGGCTCAAAATACCAAATCAATGACTCAAATGACAGAATCAAACAATCGTGCTAGTGATGCTCTAAGTATAATTGAATTGATACTAGCTGGGTCAGTAATCATGGAAATTGTATTAATGATTACGGGAGAATATGCATTTCCTGATTGGTTAGATTCACTTTTTGGTAAATGGTATAGTTCATTGATTGTTTTATTAGTAACGATTGTTCTATGGGCTGCAGTCTTTATCTTCCTTCGTATAAGCAAGAAACGATTAGAGGGTAAAGCAATACGAAGACAAACAGGCACTTTCATAATTGGAAAAAGATGTAATATCATGAAACTTGAAAATTACTTGAATAAAAAGGATATTCTCTTAAGGAATGTAGAAAGTGAGGGAACCTCTGAGATAACCTCAGTAACTTTTGAAGTAGCACCAAAAGAATGCAAAGATTCGCCAGCAATGAATAGTGTAATACTTGTTTATGATTCTGGTGAGAATTTCATTATTCAAGTTGATATAGAAACACCTGATATGAAGATTAAATTGAAGGATTGCTATAACTATATCCTACAAGATCTTGAAAAAGCAGGTGTCTTTAATTTGACTATTGAAGGTGAAAGTTGCGGTTAAGAGAAATATCTTATTAGACTTTCTCTAACCATGATTTTTTTTCATTTACCAAAGAAAGAATCAAGTGTGGGCTGTTTTTTCTGTTCTTCAGCAATTTTTTGCGTCTTTTCTAAAGCATTTCTTACTCGAGTTTCACTAAATCCTCGTTGACCACAGAGAAACTCAACAACACCAGTAATATTTACTGAAGGCCATTTTAATTCATAACTAGTGGTAATTTCAGGTTTAAGAAAGATATTCCTGATCACTTCTAAATCTAGGTCTTTGATCGCATCTGTCATATTGGGTTGTTCTAAAACAGTTTCCACATTTTTGAAATCTTTGATTAATTTTATAGCTGTTTTAGGACCAATACCTGTAACCCCTATTCCATCAGGATTGAAATCTGTTCCAAGAAGAATAGCAACTTCAATTAGTTCCTCTCGAGTTAATTCATTTGCTTTCAAAGCAAGGTCTAATTCTATAAGTTCAGGTTTAACTTCTACGTAGACATTTTTATTAGGTAATTTTCTTTTACCAGAGATGGTTAAATTTCTCACTAGTCTAGGGGTGCCAAATAAGAAACTATCGAAATCTTGTGAGCAACTTGCCCAAACATCACCATTAAGGGCCATTATTGCTGCTTGCCCTTCTCCTTCACCAGGAGCTTGAATAACTGGAATGCCCATTAATTCTAACAATTTTTTAGCATCATCGATCATGGGAGAAGTCAAACGAGCTGTCCTTTGGGCATATCTTTGAGCGAGCTCCATATCCCCTCTTTCCAAAGCTTCTTCATAAGCAATATCAGCTTCCTTTTTAACTTTTTTTCGACGTAAAATCTCTTTACTTTTTTCTTCGGGTGGCTTGCCATCAAAAATGAATACTGCTTTTATCCCACTTTCAACAGCTTTTGTAACACGATAAAGTAAACCAGAGAGATGACTTGTAACATTACCATTTTCATCAGTTAAAAGGCTACCATCTGATTGACGGATTCGAGTAAGAAATTGATAAAGAATATTATTACCATCAAAAGCTATTGCTTTGTCATGAAAGAAATCAAAATCTACTTCTTGACGATTTTCAAACAAGTCACCTAATTTTGTTACACCCATTAGCTAATCCTCCAAATGTTTAACATAACTGATTGTCTATTAATCTTTGTAATAATTTTTGGATAGAATTAAATTTGAATTCTTCTATAAGAATAGTGGAAAAATGCTATAAAAGGAGCTAAATTGACCAGTGATTCGTATTGAATATGATAAATTGATAAGAGACAAAATACCCGAGCTAATCGAAAAAGAAGGTAAAAAAGCGGAATTAAGACATATTGAAAATAATGATGAATTTTTATTTTATCTAAATAAGAAATTGGTCGAAGAAGTAAAGGAATATTCTGAAAATCAGGATATAATCGAATTAGCTGATATTTTAGAAGTGATCCTTGAAATCATAAAACAAAAAAATATTTCATACAAAATTTTAGATAGTTTAAGAAAAAAGAAAATTATTGATAGAGGTAATTTCTCACAAAGAACTATTTTATTAGCAATAATAGAATAATTAATTTTTACAATTGTTAAAGTGAAATACTTTCGGGTGTCTCCCTACAGTTAACACACTTTTGTTATAAGCAAAATAACTCTGGGTACAACAAATGACCTAAAACATAGTAGAAGTACTAGAATGAAGAGTCTGAATTAAATTCAAAATTCCTTCAAAGTGTACCTTCTATTACATTCGAATAACCCTTGAGTTCAGAGAGAAATTCCTGCATTTGAGCATCAACCTTGCTCTGGAATTTTTGCCAATCTTCTGTTTCATCTTGAGGAACATCTTCCCATGAGATCAAATATTGCGTTATCTCAGGTCTTTTGTTCTCCATAAAATGATAAACACGAACTTGGATTGCTTTCAAACGTTTGTGGTCGCTAAGAAAACATGTGGTAAAATATTCCAAAGTATAGGTGATAATTTGACTATTCCTTATCTTGCTCAGAAATTCATCTCGGCTATCCATAACTCTCTTTGGGCTATTGCTGAATCTGCTTGGCATTTCTGCTATAGTCGTCATTCATTCACCTGCTGCTACCATTTACAATATAAGCTAGACCCCCTCCCCTTAATTTCCACTGGAACTCTATTCCGGGGAGAGACATCGCTAGGATACCCTAAGCTTATAATGTATAATATTATTATATAGTCAATCATCTATAAAGTTTTCGGTTTATCTATACTTTTAAGGTAATATCTATATATTACACAGATAATATATACTTTTAAATAGAAAACTAATTATATATAGAATCAACAAAATAAATATCTGGTGTTGAAAAGAAAAATGATCACAATACAAGAAACCCAAGAAAAATTATTAGACCTCATAAATTCGAGATTATCAGTGAGACAACTTTTAACTCAAACTAATCAAGGACCATTAAGATTACTCGGTGAAAGAATGTTGAATATGTTTGCAGGGCAAATGATCAGTGATTCAATGTTGGCAGAACAAAAAGAAGACATACAAGAAGAACTCCTCGAAACAGTTATGAGCTCATTAGGTTTAGCAGGATTGTTAGGAATAGATCTCCAAAGAGAATTATTGGATGCAATAGCTCTCCTAGAACAAGTAACAGCTGAAGGAGCCTAAATCCCCCTCTCTATTTTATTATAGGCTCCATATTTCTCTTTATTATTTAACATCTGGTTTTTTAAAAGTAAAATTTGGTATTCTTTTCTATTTATCAGAAAATACCTTTAAATTTCTTCTAGCAAAAAGCTTATAGTAAAACTCATATACATATCTAAGATACAGACAATCAATTATTATTGAAATATAAAGGTGAAATGGATGTCAGAAAATATTAACGTACCAATTCGTATGATAGTTTTTACATCACCTGATTGCTATGCCTGTCCTGATGTTGAACGTATAGTTCACAAATTAGTGGGTACATATTATTCTGACATGTGTCATATTAGCACAATTAACGTTGTTGAAAATCCTAAAATTGCAGAGAAATATAATGTTCATAGACTCCCTACTGTAATGATTGATGAGGAAATCGTTCTTCAAGGGTTAGTTACTGAGAGCGATATTAGAGACTTATTATGGCAACGAGTTACTAATTCAATTATGAGCCGTGAGGAGTCAATTGCTGCTAGAAAAGAGACTTTGTTAACCATTAGCAAAAATAGTTTTGATTCAATTATGAACGAGGAATTTATCCGACCTAATATAGGTGATTATATTCACGTTGGCGTTATGCAGCAAATGATGGTTTCACTTGTCGCTTTGGATCAATTAGTCTCTCAACTACTTTATCAAGCAGGACGCGATGTGGGATTATATGGTGTGGGACATTATCTAATGATAACCTTGAATCCTGACATTGGTACTGAATTTAGAACAAAAGAACGATTTGAAGAAGTCATTAAAGGATTGATAAAATATTTCTCAGATAATGAAACAATTAATATTCCAATGAAATTAGCTGCTTCAGCAAAAATTACCAAATTAGAAGAAGACTTGGCAATCCTTCGTATTTTTGGTTTGGCAAGTGCAAGTGGTGCTCCTTTTGTCGGGGAACCTTTGTGCCATTTTTCAGCAGGTGAAATGGCTGGTATTGTAGAAGCATTGACTGGCAGATTTTGTGTTGTTCATGAAGTGAAATGCATTGGTACAGGTCATGAATATTGTGAATTTGAAATCAAAGTATCAGATGAGCCAATAAGTAGAAACATGGGAAAAAATCAAGAAGATTATATAATAGAGGATCGTAATCAACACTTCCAAGGAATACTACATGATATCTCTACAAGATTACACGAATCTTTCCTTAGTCCCAAGGATGTCTTCAATAGAGGAAATATTGGGAATGAAGTACATTTCACTAAATTACAGCAAGCAATAGTTAATCTAAAAATGACAGACCCGTTTTCAGGGGCTCTCCTATATGCAGCAGGAATGCAATTAGGAATTTTTGGTCCTGGAAGAGATATATTACAAAGATATCTCGAGGATGAAAATTATTCTTGGCCATTAAGTCTTGACAAAGCGCTAAAAGTAATGAATAAATTCTTCCATTTTAGTATGATACAAGCAGCAAAAGAACGTGCAGACGTTTATGTAATAGAAGATGATGGTAAATTAAAAATCAGAATTGAAGAATGTGCTATGTCATCTGGCGCAAAAGATTCTGGTACTACTTTCTGTGATTTTATGGCTGGGTATATTGCAGGGCGAATTCAAATACTTACAAGTAAGGATTGTATTGTTAATGAAACTAAATGTCACGGATTAGGCGATAAATTCTGTGAATTTGAAATCTCTTTTGTTGAATAAAAAACAAATCTGAATTAAAGGAGTTGTTAGATATAAGCGCAAAAAAAACAATTGAAATAGGTGATAAAGTCCCTACTTTTACATTACCAGACGAAAAAGGTAATTCGGTGAATATCAAAGATTATCTTGGTAAGAAAGTTCTAGTTCTTTATTTTTATCCTAAAGATGAAACAGCAGGATGCACAGCTGAAGCTTGTACTTTTAGAGACAGGTATGAATTATTTCTTAAAGCAGGAGCTGAGGTTATTGGTATAAGTGGTGACTCATTAGAATCACATGCTGATTTTTCAGCAAAGCATAACCTACCTTTTACTTTGTTAAGTGATGTGGATAATAACATAAGGAAAGAATTTGGTGTGAAAGCAACTTTTGGTCTAATACCTGGAAGAGTTACTTATGTAATAGATAAGAAAGGTATTGTGCGTCATATTTTTGTCTCACAATTTAATCCCAAAAAGCATGTTGATGAAGCATTAAAAATAATCGAGCAAATTAATGCTGAAGGATGATCTTTCTCTTTCCCAATTTGTTCTTTTTAAAATAACCTTTAAATTCAACCAATGTGAACCATTGACCATTAATAACTTACTGTGAAACCTTTATGTCAGCGGAAAATGATACAACTAAGTTAGAGAGTAAAGAAGAGATACTTGTTGAAGAATCTTCTGAACAAAAGAAATGGGTGGCACCAGAGTTCCCAAAATGGCTAAAAATTTTCTTCGCTTTTTTGGCAAATTTCATAACTTTTCTGAATTTTGCTTCAGGTGTAACTGCTATAATATTAGTTGCTATAGATCCAAGGAATTATGTCTATGCAATGTGGGCTGCAAAATTAGTTTTACTTGGTATAATTTTTGATTTTAGTGATGGTATACCAGCGAGATTAGCAAAAAAGAAACCAGGATTTTTTGGAACAGTTGTGGATTCAGCAGCAGATACAGTAACCTTTGGTATTGCACCAGCAGTTATGATCTCATTGAGTTTACCATTATTATCTACAGCTAGTACTGCTCATTTTGTTTTAGCAATTCTATCAATTGTTGTTGGCTGTTATTTTGGATTTTGTACGATTCTTAGACTAGTTCGTTTCACTAAATCCCCAACTAAAAAATGGTTTAAAGGCATACCATCGCCTGGTGCTGGTTGTGCTGCCGCAATTTATATTATCATTAAACTATTCATTGAGCAGAAATATACAATAAACATAACTACACCAATAATCGGTTTAATACTCATGATTCTTACAGGAACGATGATGATTGTAACTATCAAATATCCAACAACAAAATTGCGAAAGAATTTTTTGGAAATTTTCTTATTAGGACTAGCAGCTGTAACTATTGTTGCAGTAGTAGCAACACCATTTGACTATATCATTTATCCTGCAGCATTGATGGGTGGTTTAACAGTATTTTATGTGCTCTATGGACCATTCTATCTATTGAAGCATATGTTAGAACGGGCAAAGGAAGTTGAAGATTACTAATTGCCCCATAACAAAAGTTTTCAAATAGATTAACTATAATAAATTAGAAATTAGTCTTATGGAGCAGTTAAAAATGGATTTCCAACGCATACCAGCAAAATCTCCGTTAACAGAAGTGACAAAAACAAAGTTACAATCAAGTGGAATAATGGGATTTGATCAAACTATTGGTGGGGGAATACCAGATGGTTCATTAATTCTCTTATTAGGAGAACCCGGTTCCGGTTACGAGACTTTTGCTCTTCAAGTATTATATAATCAAGCAAAACAAGGGAAGAAAGTCTTTTATGTTTCTGTAGATAAACCGCCTTCTGAAGTCGATTTAGAAATGATGACTTTTGGGTGGAGTGTAGATACCTACAAATCATTGGGATCATGGACATATGTGGACGCTTATGGAGCCAAATACGCTACTGAGGATTCTACTTCACCTGTTATTTCTTGGGATAAAGGTTTACTTAATCTTTTAAGAACAAAATTCATCAATATTGTTGCAAAATCAAATCAACCTTTTACTATAATTGATACAGTATCTCATCTCCTCCTAGACTATGATGAGAATCAAGTAAGAGAACTTGTTGAAAATTTCACTACAAATGTAGTAAGAAAAGTTGGTGGAGTGCACATTCTCCTGATGGTTAAGGGAATGCATGATACAAAAACAGAAGTGTTATTTAGTCACATAGCAGATGGTGTAATAGATTTCTATTTACGAGAGCGATCAGATCAACTTCAAAGAACTTTCCGAGTAAGAAAAATGCGTAAAGCAATTTACGATACAAGACTTTACCCGGTAAATCTAGAAGAAGATGGATTACAAATAGAAACTGCAAGAAGAATGGGTTAAATTCAAACAACTCTTTTTCTTCTTATTTTTCCTTCTATCCATAAAGGATATTACTCAAGCTTATATTTTTAAAGAAAAACAAAGGGTTAAAGATTAATAGTTAATACTAGTAAGTATTCCTAAAATGAGGTTACAAAGCTTGACTGATGAAATAGTACCTTGGACAGAATTATATCGACCAACGAATTTAGGTGAAGTTATAGGAAATGAAGATGCAATTGAAAATCTTAGAAAATGGTTCGATTCATGGTCAGTCAAAGCGAAACAAAAAGCAGCATTATTGAATGGTCCAGCTGGAACGGGGAAAACTAGTAGTGTCATAGCTCTAGCAAAAGAACGAGGGTATGAACTAGTTGAAATGAATGCTAGTGATACTAGGAACAAAGATTCAATTGAAAAAATAGCCGGAAGTTCAGCAAAAGAGGGCACTTTAACTTGGGGTGTTCAAGGGAAAAGAATTCTACTAATAGATGAAGTTGATGGAATCACCGGACGGGAAGATAGAGGAGGAGTAAAGTCATTGATTGATGTAATAGCTACAGCATCAATACCAATTATCTGCACAGCAAATGATGCTTATGATCAAAAACTTTCACCACTGAGAAAGGTTACTAAAGTAATAAATTACAAACCTGTGCATGTGGAATATATACTTAAATTACTCAAAAAAATAGCTCGAAATCAAAAAATAGAAATGGATGCTGAAAAATTACAATTTATAGCTGAAAATGCTAATGGGGATCTTCGTAGTGCAATAAATGATTTTCAGGGAATGGTTATACAATTAAAAACAGGGAAAACTACTGGCATAGAGCTTTTAAATCCATTAAGAGATCAAACAAAAGAAATGCAAAGTGCGTTAAGTGATTTATTTAATGCAAAAGGATTTATTGAGGGCAAACAAGCGATTGATGGTTTAAATGTGGATTATGATGAATTGCTTCTTTGGGTTTTTGAAAATGCTTATCTACATACGAGCAACAAACAACTACCAGAAGTTTATTCAACATTAGCCGCAGCTGATAGATTTTTAGGTAGAATAATGAGACGTCAGAGTTGGAATCTATTGTCCTATTTCTTTGATTTAGTTTCGGGTGGTGTTAGTATTGGAATTGATAAACCCACACGAAAGTACGATCAATATATCTTTCCACAGAAGATTGGAATGTATGCTTATACTCGTTTCTCTCGAGCATTACGAGATTCTATAGCTGGGAATATTTCTGAAAAGTGTCATTTATCAGTTAGTGAAGCAAGAAACGAATCGCTAGTGTTGGTAAAAGAAATTATGAATGGTCCTATTGGGGATGCAGCAGAATTAGCTGATTGGCTAGAATTAGATGATAACCAAATAAAAGAATTAGTAGAAAATTCTTCTTCAATAAATAAAATAAAAAAAGTGATGAATGCTTTAGAAGGGGAAAGGAACAAACATCAAACAGAAATGGGCCCCTTGAAATTTTCAAGTTTCGATCGAACTGGTGATGATTGGACAGATATATTAGAGAATTATGAAAAACAAAAAGCTGAAAAATTAGAAGAAGAATTGCGACAGAAAGAAGAAGAACAAAGATTGAAAGCTGAAGCTAGAAAGGCAGCTAAAGCTAAAGAAAAGCAAGCTGATAAAAAGAAAGAGCAAGAGAAAGATAAAGAAGAAAGCTCTTCTAAAAAGCAAGATCAAAAACAAGTTTCACTGGATGATTTCTTTTAAAGAATACTTAATATAATTATTTAGCTAATATTATTCTAGGGATTTAATATTGAATAACAGGATAGCCTTGAAAAAAGCAATTAGCAGAACTCTCTATAGAATTTTCTTCGTTTTAACATATCCCTTTAGGTTTTCGTTATGGTTTATCTTAAAATCAAAACAACATGATGAAGCGAGAACAGAAACATTACGATATAGATACTAGAATGACTACTTAGCTATTTTAAAAGAAAAAGTACCTAGTTAATTTTTGAGACAAATCTATATCAAAAGGATTGCTGTTCAAATGAATTTGGATGATAACACATTAGATTATGCTGAATTTTGGACGAAGTTAAATGATCTATTTCCATATCAAAATTATCGAAAAGAACAGTTTTCAATTATATCAGCAATCCAAAAAGCTTCTTCGAAACCGTTATTGATTGATGCTGAGACCGGTAGTGGAAAAACAGCTGCTGTTCTATCAGCAATTTTGAGTAAAAAAGAGGATAAAGAACGAATAATTATTTTTACAAAAATGCTTGGACAAATGGATGCTTGGTTTAGAGAATTAGGACTGATTAATGATTATAATAGAACAATAAACCGTTCAGTTTATTCATTAGTACCATTGGTGGGGAAAAGTCATATTTGTCCATTAGTAACAAAAGAAACACAAAAACAGTTTGCTCAATTAGGATGTTCGCTATTTGATTGCTCTCATAATGTAGCATATCATATAACCAAAAACGAATACGAAAAGAATGTTACTTACCCAAAGAGAATTGTCTCTGAAATAGGTGAAAATATTAAGAAAGACGTTAACTTGCCAGAGATTTTATGGTTGTTGGGTAAGAAAATTGATAATTTTGGTTGTCCATTTTTAGCAATAAAATCAGCACTGAAATATGCTGATATAATTATAACAACCTATCCATTTCTAATAAATCCTGAACTAAGGGAATTGCTTTTCAAATATAGTGATATAGATTTGGGAAATACTACAGTCGTTATAGATGAAGCTCATAATCTAGCGAAAGGAGAATTAGGGGACCTTTCATACAAAATTATTTATCGTGCCATTCAAGAAATAGGTGAGCATCCAATTTTAAAGAAATTACAGGAGTATCAAGAGCAACCTGGTTTGCACACAATATCTCTTGATGCGAAAAGCTTGGATGATTTGAGAAATAAAGGAAAGCGTTATCTTTTACAACAGATGGATAAAGGATATCGCGATATCAGTTTTACCTTGAAAGTGAGTGAGTTTCTTTCGCATATAGATTTATGTTATCTCACAGCAGACAAGAAGTTTACACTTTATCTAAAGGATCCTAGGACAATTTTAGACCCTATTAAATTAACAAAACAGATGATTCTAATATCAGGAACATTCAGTCCTCTCAATTATTTTGCAAATTTCTTAGGGTTGACAGATTCCCATAAGATTACCGTGATGTCTGAAAAAATAGGTAAAAATAGGATAATTTTAACAACAAGTGACCCAAAATTATCAATGAAATATCAAGTAAGATCTCGAGACTCTTATTTATATTATGGCGAAGTTATTAACAGATTGGTAGAAGTAATTCCTGGGCATGTACTTGTTTTTGCACCAAATTATGAGTTAACAGCAGTGTTAGCTAATCTTATTGGAACAAAATATATAGAACAACCAAATCAAAGAATAACGAAATTGATCAATAGTGTAAAAGCTGCTACTGAAAAAGTAGTTGTTATTGCTCCTGCAAGAGGGAAAATTTCGGAAGGCATTGAATTTGTAAAAGATGATCGTTCGATAATTTCAGCTGTTATTATAGCTGGATTACCATACCCCCCACCTTCTAGATCACTTAAAGAGATAATAGAGGAATACAGTAAATTTTGGGGTGAAACAGCAGCAACAAGCTACATGAACTATCTCCAAGCTATAGTAACTATGAAACAAGCATTGGGGAGAATGATACGTTCTGAAAATGATATTGGGTCATGGATTATATTAGATAATAGAATTTCTTACATGGATGTTTTTCCTAGATCTATAGATTGTAAAAATGCTGAACAAATGATTGAACGCTTGAATTACTTCTACGGAATACACAATCAACGTTAGTATTTTTGTCATTACTTGCTGAGAAATTTAGACCTTTTAAAACAAAATTTGTTGAATTACCATGTGAAAATAAAAAAGATTCTCAGAGGTAATAAGATATGAAGGAAAAAGCATTAGTTATAATAATATTATATCTATCGTTAACAATTTCATTTCCAATACTCAAT
>JAEORM010000146.1 GCA_016840905.1 Candidatus Gerdarchaeota archaeon
TAATATCGTATATATCAAACTGAATAAGCCCATAATTACAGTCATTACACCGACTGTTATTTTTAGCCATTTATTTTCAATTGATTTTGTTGTTAAAGCAGCTAGTGGTGTGGAAAGTACTCCACCAACTATGAGATAGGGAGCTAAGCCAAAACTTCCTATATCTAATGGTTCACCACTCATATGGGTTTTTACTAAATTTGTTATTATATAGGTTAGTACTCCAACAAAACAGATAATTCCCTCTGAAAGCGAAGTAGAGGCAATAGCGTTCTTTCCTTCACGACCAGATAAGATTTGACCTGAAACAGTTAATGGTCCATAACCACCACCTGAAATACCTTTATTGAAGCCTGCAAGAGCACCTATAGCAGTAACACGTTTAAATGAAAATTTCATAACTTTCTTACTAAAAGCAAGAATTAAAACACCCATAAAGAAAACCATTATACCAATATAGATTTTAACACCAAATTTGAACATTGGATTTAGTTTGAATATAACTGAAATCACTGCGGAAATTATTGTTCCTAATATACCAAATACGGTTAAAACAAAAACCACTTTACTATCAATTGTAAATGATCTTAATTTATCCATAAAGGTTTGTTTCTCAGGGACATATACTCCTCCTGAGCTTGCAACTAGTTCAACGTTTGGTTCAGTACTTACTCTACTTTGACCTAATGGTATGTCTTTTACATTTGTTTTTGTTCGCCCGAGAGACATATTCTTAAAGAGAGCATGAAAGCCTGCAGAAATAATTCCTGTAAACATTTCTGATACTAGAACAGCGGGAACGATTTGGTATGATTCATACCCCATGAATAGTAGAATCGGTGTCAATGTGGTACCATAGCCCATACCAAGTGATGAGTCCATAAATTCACATAATAATGCTAAAAAGCCAACTAATATTAGCATCCAACTGAAATCCATAAGTAAATCCATTTTTATACTTCCTTTGATAATAACTCCTATGACTTATCCTCTAAAGCATTTGAGGATTAAATCATTCCTTTATTAAGGAATCAAAGAATATACCGTAATATAGTATTATCTCACTTTCTCTTTGCCTTGCGAACTGATAACCTAAAAAAGAAGAATTGGTTTAATATCAAAATGGTTATTTAATAAAAATATTGTAAATTTAAAAACCAACTTAATTATTCAAATTAGTTTCTAATTACTTGAATGATTTTACTACTCTTGCTGAGAGACCTTCTAGAAAGCTTTTATTTATGAATGTTAAAGAAACAGTAGAATCTTGTTCTAAGCAGGAGATCATTTGAAATTTGAAATAACCTAAATGGAAAGCTATCAAACTGATAAGTTTCATAATAAGGAATTTCAAATTTTACTTATGCAACATGACTGCGAAAATAGACGAGGATCAAAGGTGGTAGCAATGTCGTTATTACAAAGATTATTCAAACGAAAGAAACAAGCATTCATAACTATTTGTGGGTTAGATAGAGCCGGTAAAACATCTGTTCTCAATTATTTAATTTATGGTGAACCTCGTTTAACCATCCCAACAATGGGTGTAAATGTTAATACTATTAATCTCCCTAAATTAGATTTACTTATTCATGATCTTGGTGGTCAAGAAAGCTTCCGACAATTATGGCCTAATATCAATGAAAAATCAGATGCTTTGGTCTATATTGTTGATAGCACAGATTACGATCGATTTGATTTGACAAAAAATATTTTCCATGAAATAGTTAATACTCAAATTGATGATGAGATTCCTGTACTAGTATTATTAAATAAAGCTGATAAACAAGAACGAATGTCTCGCACGGAATTCATTCCTCAATTTGGTCTTCTTGATATGGGAACTAATATTCAGTGGTCTTGTTATGAAACTTCAGCAAAGACTGGTCAAGGGTTAGTTGAAGCGTTTACTAATTTCATCCATTATTTAGAAGATGAAGTATGAATAATTAAAATTAGCTAATTTCTAGGTGATTGAAGAATCACCTAAAATATTTCTTTATTCTTTAAGTTGATTCCTTTCTTACTATTGGTGAAATCAGAGACGGTGAATTTTTTACTAGAATTAATTGTTTTAATCCCAGAGCTGTTGTAAAGATGATACCAGTAAGTATGAAAAACATCCCAACTAATCGTTGAATAGTGAAAAGTTCCAATCCCCAAACTAACGAAAGAAGAGTCCCCCAAAAAGGTGAAGTGAATGCTAATGGCATTACCAATGAAAGATCTCCTTTCTTGATAGCTATATAATAAAGAAGCATGCCAAAGAAACCTGCTAGAATCCCTTCAAAGAGCAATATCAGAAAGAATTGTCCCAACTCATTGTAAACTATCCATTTTAATTCAGAAATAAGATGGGATTCTAAAAGACTTGGTCCTAAAGAAAAAATCGCTATGAGTAAAATAATTGAGGAGGTCATAGTTCGCAAAGTTATTCCCACAAAAGGTGTAATAGATGCTTTCTTCATTCCCCTTTTTCCAAAAAAAGAACCTATGCCCCAACAAATACCTGTTAGGAGAGCTACATATTCTATGCGCCAAGTCAGGATTTCTTGAAGTGTTAATGCTTTACTTGAAATGATCATAATACCGATGAATGTTAATACAAGTCCAGAAATTCTTTGATAGGTTGGTCGTTCATCTTTAAAGAGTAAAGCAAGTAAAGTTCCCCAAAAAGGTGAAAGAAAAGCGAGAGGCATTACTAATGAAAGCTCTCCGCCAGATATTGCTAAATAATAAAGGAACATACCAATCCCACCTGCCAAAATCCCCTCAAAAATGATTATCTGAAATAAACCCCATTTCGATGTTTTCCATGCGTAGGAAACTTCTTTTCTCAAATTAGCATTAAGTTTTTTACCAAATACTAAGAGAAATATAAGAAATAATATCATAGACAAGACAGTGCGGAGTAGAATACCTGTTAATGGAGTTAAATGACCAATCTTCATTGCTCTCTTCCCAAAAAAGGAGCCAGCTCCCCAACAAAGAGCTGTAAAGAGAGCAAGCCACTCAATCCTTAGGGTTCTTTTTAGCTTCAAATAAATTCGCACCAAATCTTTTGTTAGATAGTAGTTACTAGTAGAATTGAATATAATACTTCTGAAACAAAAGATTATTCCTCTAAAAGATTAAAAATTGATAATAAATTTGTATCTTTTTTCACAAGTGATTTAAAATTTGTTAGAATTGAATCTTTAAGTGAATCTTCTGTTATACCTCTTAAATTAGCTACTCGTTGAAGGATTTCGAAAATATAATCTGGCATAGATTTTTGTGTATCGCTTTTTGTATCTGGTTCTTTCCTGCACGGTCCATCTGTTTCAAGCAATAATTGTGCTTTGGGTATTTTTCGAACAATATCTATTGTTCTAGCCCATTCTTCTGGTGGGATATGATTTTTAAATTTCTCCATAATCATATTTCCCCCAACTGAAAAATAGCAACCTAAATCCAATAACTCATATAGTGTATCAATTGATCCCTTATAACCATGAATAATAACCTTAGGTAAAGAGTATTCTCTGATTAACTTATATCCTTGTTCTTCAGCACCATCCAAATGTAGTATAACTAGTTTTTCATGTTCTAATGCTGCTTTAAAAAAATACTCAAGAATGGTATGTTGTGCTGGATATTGTGATTTATCTTTGAGAAAATGATAATCTAAACCAATTTCACCAAAAGCAACTGCTTCTTTTATGAGAGGGTCTATTGATTTTAAATTATTATTGTATTCATGAGCTACCATTGGATGTATACCAAAGCAAGGAATAACATTTTTTGATAATTTTGCTAGGTTTAATGTTTGAATATATGATTCCGTATGTATTGTATTGGAGAGAAGTAGTATTTCCTTATCATTTGCTATTTGTAATGCTTTTTCAAGAGAGTCTTCATACTGAAGATAAACATTAGTATGAAAATGACTATCTATTATCAATACTCTACACTAACCTTATTTAGAATTCATTCTTTTACTCGTTCTAATTTAAAAACAACTGGTTTACGACCATCTGTACACGACACATAAGCCATATCTTTTTCAACTCGATGAAAATGTCCATCAAAATAGAGAACCGATAAATCTTTGTAAATATCTCTCCAAGCCCACCCACAGAATCCTTCAGGCATATGCATAACTGAATCTACCATGAACTCATCTCCTTCTTTAAAGAGATCACATTTAGTCATGAGATTACCTGAAAGATTTCTAATATCATGATTAGGTCCGAAAACATCTTCCGGACCAAATAATTTTATGACAGTTATTTTTACTTTTGTCAACACTATTACTCTCTTGTTTATTCTTTCTCAATTCGCTCAAGTTTAAAGACTACTGGACGGATGCCATCTGCGCAACAGGCATAATCAATACCTATTCCAGCCCAATCATCAAAACTACCACCAAAACGTAAGAAGTTTACCTTATGATACATATTAAACCAAGCGTGATGACAAAATCCTTCAGGCATATTTCCATTAATGGAAAGATATTCATCGCCTTCATTGTAACCACATTTAATGATCTCCTTTCCGCTTGGACGATGGAATTTTTCACCAAAGACATCTTCAGGACTAAAGTTTTTCACTACAGTGATTTTAACATTATATTCAGGCATAATGATCTACCATTCGTTATTATTCATCTAATCTTTCCAAAACAAAAGATACTGGTCTAATTCCATCTGTACAACAGGAAATCATCTTTGGTTTTTCTACCCATGGTTCATGATCTCCGCCTAGAGCTAATACTCTGAGATCTGAATAGATATCTTTCCAAGCATATGAACAGAATCCTTCGGGACATTTCATATCTTTTTCTACAAAAAACTCTTGATCATCCTTGAAAGCAGTGCAAATAGTATATTCTTTACCACCTGGGCTTTTTGGTACCTTACCGTTGAAAATATAGGATGGTTCAACCCGTTTTAAGACAGTTATTTTTACTCTATGTCTAGCCATTTGAATCACATTTCTCTCTTTTTACATAGAATTTTTTCACCTTACATATCATTACTTTTATATTTAAGGGGAGTTTATTCCTATGTATAGGAATATTCCTATCAATAGGAATATAAAAAGGTTATTAAAGGATAGGGAAAAAGAACTGCAAGGAATGATAAAATGGCTGAACAATCAGTAATTCGTGAAACAGCAAGAGTATTACAAACGATAATGTTAGATCCAACAAGGGTAGCTATTTGGTTTGAGATATTACGTAAGCCAGAGATTACTGCTACTGAATTAATGACTAAGATTTGTGTAAAAAAGACTGCTATGTATTATCATTTAAACATCTTGGAAAAGCATGGGGTAATAGGAGCAACAACCGATAAAAAGGAAAAGCATTATCGTATTTTAAAGAACTTTTTCGAATTATTCACCACAGCAAAGGAAATTTTTAATGAAAATCATCGTGATTTAGATATCTTCAATTTACTCGTTGTTAATAGTTTCATTCAAAGAGAGCTTAATCGTATACAAAGCATGTCTCGGGAAGATTATCAAAGGAAAAAATATCCTGTTAATTATATTGGTATGTGGTTTTGTGACAGAGAAAGACTCGACAAAATAAAAGATGAATATAAAGCACTATTCAATAAAATATTAGAACTAGATAAAGGTGAGGGACCTGAAGCAGTTGCCAATACAACATTAGCTTATTATTGGGGATTAATGGATTTTGAATAGAAAAAGAAAAAAGAGATTAAAATTACTTGACGGGCCAACCTGAAAAAACTCTAAAATTATCTGGTTTAGGTAGTTGTAATTTTAAATCTCTAAATATATTATAGAAAACGACTAATCCGATGATTGGTATAACTATTGATTTTAGTGAATTAATCAGACATTCAATAATAGGATATATGAAATCATATAGAAAAGAATAATACTCGACTCGTAGTAGCTCACAGTCTAATTGTACAAACATAAAATAAACAGAAAGATAGCCTATTATTGTATTAAACCAAATATAGGTATTATAACCAATTTTTAGCGTGTTTTTAATATTAAGCACCTTTAAAGTAGCAAAATTGGTAAAAGAAAACATAATCGTACTCAATAAATAATAAGTCATATAGTAGTACCCTTGAATCAAATTTTCTTGAGTATTTAATGAACTAGAACCATATATAGTATTGTAAAGTAAAGTTTTGTAGCTAGGCATCCCCATTAATAAGCGATAATAAATCGCTATAACAATCCATCCCATCCAAAGAACAGCAGCAAGAACACTTAATTTTGATTTCTTTTCAAAACCATTCCAGCTAAAACCGATGAATAGAATTAATGCAGCAAATAAATCGAGAAAGAATGGAACACTCAAGACATACCCTGAAGAGGTTATATAATGATGTAATTGTATGTGTCCAAAAGTAATGAAAATAGAAATTAAAACAAGAATATTTTGCACGAATAGTACAAAAAATCCAATCAATAATAGCTTTTGTCCTTTTGGTGTTTCACACATTGTTAAGATTCGAACATTTTTTTCTTCTGGGAGTGTTCCAATCGTCTCAATATTTTCCCCATTTTGCTGATTATTATTTCTCTCTACTCTTTTCCTTACGACGGTTCTAACCAATAAGCCAATTAAGTAAATCACCCAAAAAGCAGGCAGGATAAATGTAAAAATAAAAGTTAATTTTCTAGCAAGTATAGTTGGATCATTTATAGCTGTTTTCCAAATTAATTGTAAATTAATTGGATCTGAAACATCTAAGACATAAAGTATAAAATTTACTTGATAGAATGTTTGACGCCAAAGATAGAGTCGATCATTGATCTTTATGATACCTTTAAAACTATAATATCCACCATGATCAAATCGATTATAGGTTTCAGGATAAGGATCTGAATATTCCCCTACAAACTGGAGTTCAGTTTTTGAATTAAATTTGTAAACCGAAACACTATCACCTGAAGCAGAAAAGAGGTAATTTGGAGTAAATAATATATGTTTTTCATTAATAGAAGCTGTTTCTAATTTACCAAGAAAATTCATTTCTAATGGATTAGCTAGGTCATACACACTTATTTCATTGGTGCTAAATTCATGAATTAAACCTAAAGTTCCATTTATAATTTGAAAGTCAGTTAAATCTCTTTCGCAAAATAATGGTTGTACAGGAAATAAACCAAGAAAAGTTGGTGAGGAGATATTTGTTAGATCATAAGCGCGAAGTCCAAGTTCACAGAAAATAAAAACTATATTACCTGAAAAAGCAAAATCACAAACAATACTAGTTTCATACTCAGGAATTCTCCATAAAAGTTCAGGAAAGGCAAGGTTAGTGATATTATAAGCTGTAAGTTCATTGTCATTTACAATCAAATAATTATCACTAACCGCGAAACTTGATCCCCAGAGGAAATCATATGAAGTGAGCAAAGTTATATTTTTTAGATCAGAACAATTAAGCACTAACAAATAGGTTGAACCATAGTAATAAGAATAAGTAGAATAATACTGAATTGGAGAATCATAAATAGTAGCAAATAATAAATCACCTTTCAACAAGAGAGTCCTAAAATATACACCTAATGTAGCTTGATAATCCCCAATTAATTGAGGATTATCACTGGAGCTAACATTATAAAGTTCTATTTTATTGTCTTTGGCAGCATATAGGATTGAATCATCATAATAAAGATAATTGGTACTTTTGGTAAAGTTGTCAAAAACAGAATATTCTTCAGTCTCAAATGCTGTTAAACCCCCCGCAGGATTTTCGACTCTCTCATTTATTGAAAAGATATTTTCTGAAGTAGTTTTTTGACAACCTTTAACCAAATGTACTAAACCACCCCCTACTAAACTCGTTATAATAACTAATACAACAATAATAATAGATAAAGAATGACTGTTACGTGTTTCTTTATTTTCACCCATTTGAATACTCTTCCTTTATCTAAAATATAGACAGTGATTTTACTTAAACAATCACCAAAGAAAGTTTAGAAACAGTTCAGAAAGGTTTGGAAACAATTAGAAGGGAATCTAAGTAAAAAAACGATTCAAAATAAAAATAAACCTAAATTCATAAGAATTTAATAAAAAATCATTAAAATTCTAATTTATATGTGATTGAGGTCAAAGGTCCTCAATCACGGTAATCGTTACTTCTCCTTTGAAAGAAAACTCATCCAACCAACAGAGGCAAGATGATCGATAAACAAGACGATTTAAACCAACAGTTTATTTTATTTCTTCTTTGGTGCTTTTTGTGGTGTTGGTTTCTTTGGTTGTGGTTTCTTGTCTGCCATTTATTACCCACCTCCCTTTTTAGTGGAGGTTCTTGCTTTGGGTGATTAATTATAGAATTAATCATATTTTTATTTCGGATGTTATATATAAACTGTACGCCGAAAGTATTCGTTTAATCAAAATCCCAAGCAGTTATTTATTAAAATTGAAATTTAATTATTAAAATGGTTGTCTTTTTTCATTAAAAAAGCTAAAAATTGACAAAACTACTAGAAAAGACAATCAATAATGAAAAAAAATAAGAAAAAGGAACTAAAATTTAGTTCTTTCTTTTTCTAATGATTAAAATTGTTGCAGTAATAGCAATTAAACCACTAAAGACGGGTATCAAATAGAGAGATAACCCTGATGTGAAAACGTCAGCATTTATACCAATTGTTGGATCATGAACCATCTTTTTATCATCACCATAATTGGGATATGTCAAGAATAGATGAGCTAATCCTTCTGCGAATCCAGGTGCTTCTGTTGGGGGAGAAATCAAATCGTCAAAATAAGCAGTTCCTACTTCAATATTTTCAACAAAATCATCTGTTGAATTATAAATGGATGCGAATTCTGCCCACTCAAAATAAGCTACTGCATCTTCTCCATAAGCTTCACTAGTGTATTGCATAGTTCTTGTTGTATTACCATTTTCAGCTAGAGTACCATTTCTTAGAGCAACCCTATGTCTATGTTGTACTTCTGTAAGATAGGTTTGAATGCCATATCCAGCAGCCATAGGTGAGAAAGCCCAATTATCTACTATAATGTCAAATTTCAATTCTGTTAATGCATCAACTACTTGATCCGTACCATTAATTGGTGTATCTTGAGTATAGATGTGCATTACTAAATACATATCAGCACCATTGGGTAAACCAAGAAGACTTAAGGTAATAGTGACATCATCTGTTCCCTCTACAATATCATATGTCCAAGACTCTGTAATTAAATTATAACTGACACCACCTAATTCGGTGTGATCATCAAGAATTTCATCATCACCCATAAATTCACTAATCTTAACAAGCTGAATTTTATACATTTCATCAGCAGTTGTTGCATTGCCGTACCACCAGACCAAATGAGCTTGCCCTGGTATAATCTTTACTGTCAAATCTTTTGTTTGTACAGTAATAGCACCCAAATTTTCACTAACTGTAATTTCACTTGTTTCAGCTGAAACCATTTGTGAAGCTACAGGAATTAGAAACAAACTTATGAGTGCAAATCCTATAATGAATTTTTTTGAATTCATATTTTTTCCTCCAGTTTTTTACTATTTTTCATTTTTTTCAAACTTTTAACACGAAATTTTATTTGTGTTTTGAGTTGTAGTTGAGTGAATTCTCACTTTTACCAAGCTCAATGTTCGATGGATTACCTATTCTCAAATCTTGATTTTTAATAATCTCCAACAATGGTTAAGGTATTGTAAAAAATGGTTTAAGGAACGTTAAAATTTGGTTTAAAAATGAAATTTAATTGTAAAAAATCATTTTTTTACATAAAAAAAAAGAAAAAAATAAGGGATTTTATTGTATAATCGTTCTATGAACAATCACAATCGCAGCCACTACAATCACAATCTCCACAATCACATCCACTACAGTCACAATCGCCACAGTCACAATTATTACACCCACCTGAATCGCAACCACTGCAATCACTTCCTTCACAGCCACTACTACTTGATCGAGTATTACAAGGATTACAGATTAAATCAAAACACCATAATGGCCAACAACAAATATAAAAGAAAATATTTCGTTTTTGTTTTGGTGGTGATTGATAAACTGGTTCTTGATAATACGGTTGTTGATAAGCAGGTTGCTGAGGATATTGCGATTGTTGAGTTGAGGGGGGAGGTTGTTGAACTAATGGATTGCCACAGTTTCCACAATTATTGTAACTTGCTGGATTAACTGAACCACAAAATGAGCATTGTTTATCAGGTAAATTTGATTGTTGTGGAGGAGAACTAGGTGTAGGTGATTGTTGTTCAGGAGGAATTGTTTTAAGAGAAGCTCCACAAAATCTACAAAAAGTATCATTAGGAGAATTACTTGCTCCACAATTTGGGCAGTCGGTCATTATTAATAACATCCCTCATAATAGTACTAATTAGTACTATCTAAGATTCTTTTAATTTATTGGTTATCGAAAAAAGGGAGAAAGGGGTTATTTATTCACTTCACGCGTAAATTACTTCTCTAGCCCATTAGTATAAGATAGATAATATTTGCAATTGATTAATCTCTCTTGCCATAAAGGTAATTCACAATTATTTTTTACTTTATGAGCTAACTCATCACCTAAGAAATGATAAGTCATTTTATGATCAAAGTAAATTAACCAATTGAAATCCTTTGCTACAATAAAAAATTCATAAAGATATTTCCAACAATTATTGATAATAGCTAGAATAGATGAAACCTTCCCTTCATAGCACAACCATTTTTTGTATGTGAGGGAGGGAATAAACCATACAAAATCAATTGTTTTTGGGGTTACTTCAGTTAAAAATTCTTTATAAAAATCCTCTAATATCATGGTTAATTTCTGAGAGTCATTTGGTGTGTTAGTTACGTCATTTTGCTCGAGCTTATGGTGTTGATTCATAATAAAGGAATCTTTATCGTTTATTTCTAATGATATTTTTGCTAAATTAAATCTTCTCAAAATGCAATGGTCTTGGAGTTGCCCATCTTTACTATCTAATGCATAATCAAGAATGGATTTTATGACTTTTTCATTGTTATAGGTAACTGGTTTTATTGATGATTTTAGCAAGTGTTTTGATGCTAATGTGGTTTTAAGACATTCGTAATAAGTCACTATGATCATCCATTCAAGAATTGATTTTACAGTTCTTTGTTAAAAATCATCAATTATAAATATCACTCTAGTTACTAATAGTCACAAAAAATATAATTTAATAAAACATTACTGATATAGCGCGTAAAAAAGAAGTGAAAAAGAAATGATTTTACCTAAATATGTAGCAGTTCAAGCTTATCTCGAATCTACTGGAACAGCTTTTGCTGATTTGCAATATGTTGAACCCTTATTAGAACATATGATCAAAAATAAAGAGATAACGATAGAAGAAGGGCGAGAATTATTAGGGCATAAATCAGATGTCGCTAAAACTATTTTCAATTTATTTCAGCATATAGGCATTATACGTATGAAAGTACATAAAGAAGACACTACTGAGATTTTTACTTTAACTAATTATAGTAGATATATTTTAGAAAATAAAAAAGAAGGTCAGAGTTTTGCTCAACCCTTAACCTCATTTTTCTTATCATGGTTACCATTTAAAATCTTTTTAAAATATCTACTTCAAGATTCAGGTTGTGATTTAAATCAAATAAGAAATCAGCTTGGCACCCAAGTCCTAAAACATACTAGTGATGTTAAAGAATTTATAGGACCTGATAAAATTCGCCGAGGCGCATATATGCCATTCAATGAGATGGTTATTGGGAAAGTGTTAGCTAACATCGGAGAATATCTTGGTTTAGTTAATTTTGAAAAAAGTAGTGGACCCTTCTACTTAAGTCCTCTTGGAAAGTATGTAACAAATTCATTAGATTTATCAAACTTCCAATTTAAAAATCTAGATCCCTCATTAAATCCAATGCATCTTATGTTTCTTGATTTAATTGAACGTGGACTAACTAACATCATAACATTCTCTAATGAAGAAAATCTTAATGAAATGCGTTATTTCCACAAAACTTTGGAAGAAAAAGAAGCTATCCCCCAAATTGTTAAAGTTGCTTATAATAAAGCAAATTTCACAGCAATGATCTCTACAGATACTGCTTACTGGAGTTTCACGAAAAGATTTTCTAATGTAACTTATGATCAAATTAAAGTGCTTGAATTTAATTCCAAGGTTATGGATTATATTGAAGTTCAATAAATATTAGTAAAGAGAAGCAAACTCTTTACCAATTCTTTATTTGTTCCTCAAACTCTTTCAAATGATTTTGATCTAAAGCAATAGTAAGTAATTGATTGTCAAAACCTTTTGCCTGAAATATTTTCAAGATTTCTTGGACTCGTTCTGTTAGATCACGAGACATATTAGTTTCTAGTTGAATTTCTAGTGGGACAACTGGTACAAGATATTTGTCAAAATGCAATTGTCTCACATGAGGATATATTTTTGATCCTGCTTCCCAGATACCCTCAAATTTTTCATGAAATTCTTTAGGAGCATCAATGTGAGCTATTTGCACTTCAGTACGGGCAATTTTCCATGCAACATAAGTCCAATGAAATCCCATTTGATCAGTTCCCTCAAAAACGGGTTGTTCTCGAGAAGAAAACCATTTGGAACTGAAAATATCACCTTCAGATTTTTCCTTCTCTGCATATTTTTTCATTCTTTCTCCTAAAAGGTGTATGGTTTTTGGATTATCAATGACAATATCTATGTCATTTGGTATTAATTTGCAACCTTGAAGTACTGAGGCGACAGAACCTATTATAGCCCATTCAAAATCATAATTGTTCAAGAAGGTATAATTTTCTCGTAAAAAAATGGATAATGATTTACTCCAATGCATTGGGTCCTTCATTAGTAATCATCTTCAATATAAAAATAAAGTACATTCAATTATTTTTCCTTTACTAAAGGAATTAGAAATAAAAAAGAAAAAAAGGTTAGAATTGCTTTTTGTTGAAGATAATAACATCCACAATTAAAAGTATAGCAGATATTGCTAATCCAATTCCAACCGATAACCATGTAGGATCAAAAGTAGTGATAAAAAAGGAAGGCATAACAACTAAAGCTGATAATTGTTCTCCTAGATAAAATGCCAAAATTGCTGCTAAAGCAACAGAATTGATCAAAATACCAAGTAAAATTCCTAATGAACCAGCAATAGTCATTGCTACAAGAGCAATTGCTAATGATTTCATAGCTTCAATGATAATTTGTGTTATTGGAATACTTAACGTTGCATAATCTATGATTATTCCAATGATTATACTGAGTAATGAAGCGATTGTTACACATAGGAATACTGCAACAAATTTAGAAATTATAAGATGCCAACGCTTAACGGGTCGAATTAAGAAAAGATCAAAGGCCTTAGAATTTCGATCATTGACAATGGAAGTACTAAGCATCACTGCAACTAGTAACCCACCAAAACTAGCTAATAAAAGACTAGTGAAAATAGTTACGGATATCCCTTCTGTATCTGGTTGTATGAAATGCATTAATAACGATAAAAGAGGTAAGCCTATCCAAAGAGCAAACATGATTTTTGATTTGATAAAACCACGAATTTCATCCCAAAATAAAATACCAAAACTCATAGTTAAGCTGAACCTCCCATAATATATTTCAAATAAACTTCTTCCAAAGAAGGTTTCAAATAATTGAAGTGTTTTATCACTAATTGATTCTCACTCAGAAATTGTAAAAGTTTAACAATGGAGTCATTTAATTCATTGTTAGGATTGAAGTGTATAGCTAATCGGTCTGGATTGTTTTCAAAACTATCCACTTTAGCAATAAAGGGTAAGCTCCTAATTGAATCAATTTTACTAACTACCTTCTCACCAATAATCTCAACAACATCACCTTCAATTAACTCCTGTTCTAAATCTTGTGGACTACCGATTTTAACTACAAAACCATCTTTGAGTATACCAATTGTTGTAGCAATATCTTCCACATCATTTAAGATATGTGATGAAAAAATGATTGTTATATCACTATTAGCAAGTTGCCGGATAATGTTTTTCATTTGCCATCGACTAGTTGGATCCAAACCACTCATAGGTTCGTCTAAAATCAAGATTTGAGGTTTGTGAAGTAAAGCTTGAGCAAGTTTTAATTTTTGCTCCATTCCACCTGAGAGGTATTTTATTTTCCTATTACGAGCGTCTATTAGACCAACTAATCCCAATATTTCAGGAATTCTTTGCTGCAATTCAGTTTTTTTCATTCCTGAAAGTAATCCAAAAGTAGTTAGTGCTTGTTCAACAGTTCGCCATTCTTGAAAACCGACATCTTGAGGTAAATAACCGATAAGATCGCCTGGATAGGTAAAAGAATGAAGTGACTCATTATTTATTTTTACTTCTCCAGAATAATCTCGAATTAAGCCTACCAAAATTTTCAATGTCGTCGTCTTTCCCGCGCCATTTGGACCAATATATCCAAAAATATCTCCACGATTGATAGTAAATGAAACATCATGTAATGCTTGTACATCTTTGTATCTTTTAGAGACATTTATGAATTGAACAATTGGTTCTTGTGTTTTTGTTTCTCCTGACATTCTTGGCATTCCTCATAAAATATTTACTATTTTTTAATAGTATAAACGAAATAATTATAAATAATTCATAAATATAATAATTATGAAATATTTCATTTTATTATATATAATGAAACATTAATAAATCTATCTAAAATAACTAATAAATGTAAGCCTGTGAAAAATGTGACACAAGAGAATTTTAATGATACAAAAGAAAACATTGGAAAAATAGTTGAA
>JAEORM010000011.1 GCA_016840905.1 Candidatus Gerdarchaeota archaeon
ATCGTCTATTCCAACACCTTCAGAGGGTATATGGATAGCTGGGAAGCTCAGAGAAAATGTATCCTCGTTGAATCATGTCATTCTGGTGATTGGGCAGACGATTTTGCTGCTAGCCCATACTTAGCAATGTCAACCTCAGACGAAACTCACAACTCTTACGCTCTTAGCACACTACCTGGTGAAGGCAAGTTTTCCCACTACTTCTTCTACGCTGTACAAAATGGTTACAACGCTGTTAATGCATTCAACTATGCTTCTGGTTATGTTACTCGTCCTGTTCAAAATCCAAAGATTCGCGATTACTCAACTTACGTTTGGTTTGTTTGATTAGGGTGCAATTTAATAACCCATAAAAATGGTGATTGAAATATGCCTTTTTATAGGCATATTCTTCCCCTTCTTTTTTTATGAAAAAATTTGGTGAGTTATGATTAGTGAATTTTATCAGCTAATCTTCCCCAACAGCCATATAGACCATATTATCTTTGATCTTCTCTATGCGTCTTTTATTTTTAGTGATGTAATTAACGTGTATTATCCCTCTTATTTCTAAATTCATTAAAACTTGATTGATTTCAACGTTTGATACTTCACCAAATTCTTGGGCTAAAATATTCATTAACTCATCATCTAAAAGGACGCCTTGTCGTTTTTCTATTGCCATTAGGACAGCTGTCGAGAGCGGCATGGTTTTCCAAATTGCTTTTTTCTCTTTGGACATTATCAGTAGAACTCCTTGAGGAAATTTCTCGTTAAAAAAACTGTAAAAATTCCTATTCTTAATTTATTTTATCCCCTTTAAAAAATTATGGAATGAGAAGAAATTAGCATAATATTTTCTCCCTTGCTTCTATACAAATCCTTTAATCCTTTTTATGGAACAATTTATTGATTGATTATGTCTCGAGTAGCGATTACTAATAGTTCTGGATCAACTATTGGGTTTGTTGATGATAGTGCTATTTTGAATAGCAATGGTAGCACTATTGGTAGAATTAGTAGCGGTTCTATTAGGAATTCAAGTGGAAGCACCATTGGTCGCTTTTCTTCTGGTAGAGTGATGAATAGCTCAGGTTCAACTATTGGTTATTTTAGTTCTGGTCGTGCATCCAATTCTAGTGGTTCAACTATAGGATATGCTCAAAGTGGTTCTATTAGAAATAGTTCTGGGTCTACGATTGGTATGTTCCGAGGTTCATTATCAGATGAGCAATTAGTTGCTGTTTTAGGATTCTTTTTCGATTTTTGGGAATTTGATTAAGGATTGAGTTACTCAATCCTTTTTATATTGAAATTAAATTGTTGGCGATAAAGATGCAACATCCATAGAAGATCGTTTTAGTCGTTCTTTAGCCTTCTCATAATATTTCAATATATCAGCAGTTATTGATGCTTGTACTTTATTCTTAGCAGCATCAAAATGTTCTTGATTGATTATATCTCTGTTCATATCTTCTCTTAATGCAAGCATACCTGCTTCCCTACATAAAGCTTCTATATCTGCTCCTGAGAATCCTTCGATTTCTTTTGCGAGAATCTTTAAATCAATGTTTTCATTTATAGGCATATTCTTTGTGAATATCTCAAGTATTTTCAACCTTGCTTTCATGTCTGGGGGAGGTACAAGAACAAATCTATCGAATCTTCCGGGACGTAATAAGGCATTATCAATAATATCAGGTCTGTTTGTTGCTGCAATAATAACAACTTGTTTAATCATTTCAAGACCGTCAATTTCAGTTAGTAATTGACTTATTACTCGTTCCGTGCTTCCAGAATCTCCTATGCCACTTCCTCGTTTTGGTGCTAAAGCATCTATTTCATCGAAGAAAACAATTGTTGGTGCAGACATCTTTGCTTTTCTGAATATTTCCCTGACAGCTTTTTCCGATTCACCAACCCATTTGCTCATTACCTCTGGACCTTTAATACTAATGAAATTAACTTCGCTTTCTGTAGCAACTGCTTTAGCTAGAAGAGTTTTCCCGCAACCGGGAGGACCGAATAACAATATTCCTCTTGGGGGGGAGATACCCATCCTTGAAAATGACTCTTTGAATTTTAATGGCCATTCGATTGCTTCTTTTAGTTCACGGATTTGTTCGTCTAAACCACCAACATCCGTCCAGTGGATATTTGGTATTTCAGTAAAGACTTCACGGATAGCTGAAGGTTGTATTTCTTTCATTGCTTGAAGAATATCATCTTGTGTTACTTCTAATTTATCTAATAATTC
>JAEORM010000147.1 GCA_016840905.1 Candidatus Gerdarchaeota archaeon
ATTATAGCCTTATTATTCTTTATTTCTTTCTCTATTAAACCATTCTGTTTTTCTAGTTCTTTGATTTCCATTTCAATATTTAAAGTATTTTCAATAAACTCTTTTTTAACATCATCTCTTAAATTTCCATGAATTGCAAATGCTAATTTACCATTATAATCAACAAATAAATCAAACTTTAAATCTTCCTTAACATTAGTTACTTTCAACATTTTAACAAGTAAGGATTCTAAAACATTTCTTAAAATTTGAGAGTTAATCTTTATATTTGGAACATCACTTTGAGAAGAAATTAATGTAATCTTACGATTTATATTCTTCGTAGCTGAAGAAATAAGATTATTAACAAACTTCTCTGGATCAATAATATTCTCTTCTATATTTATTTTATCAACAATTAAATCTGGTTGAACAGAATTTTTAACAACTGATTCTAATTTAACCGCAATCATGTAGATTTTATCAACAATATCATCATATTTTCTATGACCGAATGGACCATAAGGTCTTGTTTTTAAAATACTTGCAATTTTTAAAAGAGTATCAACTTGTTTCTCCATGTCATTTGAAAGAATACTAGAAACTTGCAGGCAAAGATTGTCCAAATTATCTTTATAATTCTTCTCTATTGAATTGAAAGTTCTGATTTTTTCCTTTACTTTTGCAACCAGTATATCTAAATCTACTGGCTTTATCATATAATCATTAGCCGATAAATTTGTTCCTTTAATAATATCTTCTCTTTGTGACAAAGCGCTTAGAAAAATGAATGGAACATTATTATTACAATCTTTTCTTTTTGTGCTTCTAATTTTTTTCAACAACTCATAGCCTGACATCTTTGGCATCATAATATCTGAAATGATAACATGCGGGTTTTCTTCTATAAATTTTTCATATCCTTCAACGCCATCATTTGCTTCAATAACTTGAAATCCTTCATCTTTTAAAATCTCAGTTATATTATCTCTTACATCAACCTCATCTTCTATACATAATATTTTATAATTTTTATTGTCACTAGTCATTTACACCCCTGGTTTTGTGATTGGTAAAGATATACAAAAAGTCGCTCCTTTATTTAATTTACTTTTTACTTTTATTTTGCCTTTATGATATATTTCTATTAAATCTTTAACTAAATACAATCCTATACCAGTTCCGCTAACTTTTAGTGCGTTATCAGCCCTAAAGAACTTAGTAAAGATTTTTTTAATATCCTCCTCCGGAATTCCAATTCCTTGATCCGCTATCTCCAATTCAAAATAATTACCTTTTGTACTACCCGTTATAAATATTTTGGAATTATTTGGGGAGTACTTAATTGCATTTTCTATTAAATTTCCTATTGCATGATCGAGCATTTCAATATCACCGAATATCTCCTCTGGAGCGTCTTTTAAATTTAAAACCAATTCTATCTTTTTGTTATTATTTATCTCTGCATTAATAATATTATCGATAAAGTCTCTTAAATTAAACATTTCTGGGACAAATTTTAATTTTTCACCGGATTCAAATTGTGCAAGTGTCATTGTCTTCGTTACCAAACTAGATATCCTAAGACAGGCATTATTTATCCTAACAATAAATTTATTAAGTTCTTCACCAAGTTCTTTATTATATTTTCCAATTTTTCTTTCCAAAAGATCGTTGGAACTTTGTATAATTTGTAATGGTGTTCTAAATTGATGAGATGCAATTGCTACAAAATCAGTTTGAATCTTACTTATCCTTTTTTCATTGTTAATAGAATCTTCTAAAGCTCTTTGTTTTTTTGCTTGATTGTTATTTGAAATTCTCAATTCTTCAATTATTTTCCATCTATTAATAATGAATGTTAATTGTTTCACAAGCCTTTTTATTAAGCTAATTTCATCATCTTCCCATTTTCTACTCTTTGATTGATGAACATAAATTCTTCCAATTACTAAATCATCCAAATAGAAATCCATAACAATTTGAGATTTAATAGCAAGCTCTTTGTAAATAGACTTTATTTTTATTTGTAGCTTTTCTTTATCTACATCCTTAAAATAATAAGGCTCATTTGATTTGAGATTATTTCTTAAATTCTCACAACAACTTTTACTGTGAGATATATATTTTTTCAAAATATCTTTTTTGTTTTCAACTATTATTTTGTGAGCATCGCGTACATTATACTCAACAATAAATGTATAACTGTCTATCTTTTCGTTCCAATCATGAATCAAAACTCTTTCACATTTTAAATATTCGCACAGCTCTTGTGCTATAGTCTTCATTACTGATTGAATTTTTGTTTTTGTGTTAAATAAATCTGCAATTTTTCCTAAAAATTGCTCATTATTAAACATGCGTTTTAGCTTGACATAATCTTTAGTTTTTATATCTTTATTGTTTTTTAAAATATTTACCCTGTTACATCTCTTTAAATTTGGCAATATTTAACACCTCAATATATTTCAAATGTATATATTAAGTTAGTACGAATTAAC
>JAEORM010000148.1 GCA_016840905.1 Candidatus Gerdarchaeota archaeon
GTAATATACTACCAACTGAATGTGGTTTATTTTTAAAGAAATGTAAACCAGATAAACCTATTGGACCTTGTATGGTTTCACATGAAGGTACTTGTTCCATTTTTGCTAGATATGGATCCAACTATTTACAAAATAAAATTGAAAAAAATGAATAATATTTATTTCTGTGGGAAATGAGATATGGAAGAAATCCTATTTTTTAACACTAAATTACTTTTTTTTTATTATTATAATATATTAAATCCTATTCTGTTTATAAAAGGAAACTATTTCTCCCTTAACCTAACTTATAATGAAACAGATTTGCTTTATGCAATTATTTCTGCAATTGTTGGTTTTTACCTTCTAATAACACTTTTAATAATGAAAAAAGCAGCTTTTCCAATTTGGGTAACAAGAAAAACTATACATTTTCTTGGTGGAACTTATATTGCTTTTATAATAAATTTTGTTCAATCAATATGGGCAGTTATATTATCGGCAATATTTTTTGGTTGTATTTTTCTGATTTTTGTTTTTTCATCAAAATTCCATATTTTAAATGAATATTTTGTTTTAAAAGAATGTAGAGACAATGAAAGTAATTTTACATTTCTTTTTAATACAATTTCTACATTACTTTCAATGCTTTTACTATATGTAGTCTTTAATGATTATCCTGGAGTGTTTATGGCAGGTGCTTTAATTATTTCATGGGCAGATACAGCGGGAGAAGTTATAGGAAAAAATCTACCTTTTGTAAAGTATAAAATCTTTAATAAAAAAACTATTTCAGGAACAATTGCTGTTTTTTTAACTAGTTTAGTTTCTTTTTTTATAACAATAAAATTTTGTGAGTTCTTTTATGATGATATAAATTTTACAACATCATGGTTATGGAAAATAACTATTGGAAGTATTTTATGTACTTTGGTAGAATCGTTAAGCTGGAAATGGTTTGATAATATTTTGTTACCTTTTTGTGGTGGAATAACAATCCTTTGGCTTTATTATTAAAAATTTTAATAATAACATTATAAATATTAAAGATTCATAAATCTTTAATAAGGTCAAGTTAAATTTGTGAAAAAACAATATAGGAGATGCATCGATTAATATGAATTTAAAAGAACATAAAATGGAATTTTCAATCATATATATTTTAATCAGTATGATTATAGGTGTAATATTATGGTTTATACTAGAGAAATTAAATTATGTAAATTCAAAAGAAGTATCAATCTTAATATCAATGTCTCTTATTATTGGATTGATTATATATGCAACTCATGGAAAAGGATTATTACCAGATCCCGCAGGTCTTTCATTAGATAATTTAGATGGTAAATTCAAAAGTTTTACTTATTCTCGTGAAAAAATAAAAACCAAAAGTTTTAAACGAAGTTTAATAAATCACACAAGTGAAGAAAATAAAAGCGAAAATAAAATACCAATAAAATATCTACCATTTAATTATACTCGAAAGAGATATAGAAATTAGCATCTTAGCTTGATTTAGTTTTATAATAATTTAATTCATTATTAAGGAGCTCTTCTATTGCTCTTCTTAAAACATCACTTCGATTTTCATAATATTGATTTTCTTCAATTAACTTATCAATTTCATCTAATAATATATCAGGAATACCTAGTGATATAGTTCTCATCAATTTAAGACCTCGCTGTTCGCTCCAGTAATCAGCTTATATTAAAGGTATTTATAATTGGATAAATCTAAAATGACAGATAAATTATAGCAGGTTTTAAATATAAAATCTTCTCTTATGTAATTTAAATACTTTCGGTGACCTCTTTACGGAGATTTAATAAATTAGTTTCTTCTCTATTAATTCAGAACTTTAACTTGAAACCTTAAGCGAAACCTAAGAAAAAAAGAATGTCACAATTAAAAAATAGAACTGACTACTTTTACCTAGTTTCATTGATTTTACTTAAAGTTCTAGAGGCTCAGAAAATTTGTGCCTTATATACTAAAATACCTAATATAATATAAAAAAGGTGAAATCAATGACATTAAATATGCCATATGACGAAGTAGTAGAAAAGATTGTTTCAGAAACCAATCTTTCTAAAGATGAGGTCATAAAAAGAATAAATGATAAGGTTGATGAATTAGGCGGTCTTATCACTCTTGAAGGAGCAGCCCATATTATTGCAAGAGAGCTCGAGATTAATCTTTATGATTCACAACAGATTCAAAAACCACAACCAACAAAAATATCTGAATTGATTGATGGGATGAATAATGTTACAATAACAGCAATGATTAAGCATATATTTGAACCAAAATCATTTTCTCGTAATGATGGAACCCAAGGAGCAGTTCAAAATGCACAATTAATTGATAAAACAGGCTTTTGTCGATTAGTTCTTTGGGACGATCAAATACGACAATTCAATGATTTTGGCATATCTCAAGGTGATATTATTCGTATATCTTCAGCATTTGTCAAAGAAAGTAAGTTTGATGGAGTAAAAGAATTAAGCTTAAACTCTCGTTCTCAAATCGAGACTGACATAAAAGGTCTAAACAAGAAAGATTTTCCCGATTCTTTATTAGAATTTCTTAAAATTAAGAATCTATTATTGAACCAATTTGATGTTGAGCTAGTAGGTAAAATTACAGCTATTAAACCACCTAGTAATTTTACAAAAAAGGATGGTTCTGAAGGATCAGTATCATCACTTGAAATAGCTGATGAAACAGGAAAGGTACGAGTCACACTTTGGGACACAAAAGCAAATGATGTAACCAATTACAAAGTTCATGATATTGTAGAAATTGTTGGAGGATATACACGTCAAGGTATGAATGGTTCTGTTGAAGTACACTTAGGTAAAAATGGATCAATAACTAAAAAAACAAATATTAAACTAACAATTCCTGATGAGATTCTAAAAGAAGAAAGTACAATTCGCTCAGGTTCAAAAGGTCCAAAAGAAGCAAGTAAAGAAGTACGTTTATCAGATTTGAATGAAAACATGTCAAATATTTCTGTTTTAGCAAGAATTACTGGTATAAGTGACATACGTGAATTTGAGAGAAAAGATGGAACAAAAAGCGTGGTAGGTTCTTTAATTGTTATGGATAATTCAGGTCCGGGAAGAATAACTATCTGGAATAGTATGACTGATTACATAAAAACAGTTGAAATTGGTGATGTGATAAGAATTGAAAATGCATATGTGCGACTAGGTTTGCGTGGAGAACCTGAAGTTCATGTAGGCAAAGGAGCTACAATAGAAATTAATCCAGAATATCTTAAAGATGCAATCCCTGAATTGACCATTAAATATACTGAGCTAGCCAAACTCGAACCTAATATGAAAGATGTTAATGTTAAGGCAAAAGTTATGCGCATACAAGATATGAGAACTTTCACGAAAAACGATGGTGAAGAAGGGCACGTTTTGAATATAGGTATTAGTGATAATACAGGATCTGTTCGTTTAGTTGCGTGGGATACAAAAGCAATTGAGTTGGAAACTTTAGAAGAAATGACCTCAATTGAAATATTACATGGTTATACAAAAGAAGGTTTACAAGGTATAGAAATTCATCTTGGTACCTTATCAACAATACAACAATTAGAAAAATCTGAAGCTATGGAATTTTCTAATATAAAATATCAGCATGAACCAATTTCTAAAAAAACATCAGCTAAAAGAGTTGATATGGTTGATTTAGAAGAAGAACAATTTTCTGAAATCAGGGGAACTCTTTTAAAAATCTATGAGGGTAAAATGTATTATCATTCATGCCCAGATTGTAGAAAGAAAATTATTGAATCGGAAGATTCAAAATGGATCTGTGATGAACATGGTGAAGTTGAACCACAAAAGACTATCTTTATTTCTATTGCTTTAGATGATGGAACTGGTTGTGTTAGAGTAACTTTCTTTAGAGAACAAGCTGAAAACCTAATTGATATGACTTCTGAAAATCTAATAGATGAAATTGAAAATTCAGGTATTCAAGCTGTGATATCTAAACTTGAACAACGAAATAAAGGACGTGAAATTGTTGTACGAGGTAAGTGTCGCAAAAATAAATTTGATGATGGAATGGATATGATTGCTTCATCTTTTGAAGATGCTGAAATAAAAAATGAAATAGATGTAGCAAAAGGAACATTAAATATTTAGAAACAATTATAGGGGTTTTTATCCCTATTTTTCAACTTTTTTTCATATTTGTGTATCATTAGGTAATTGAAATGTTCAAAATCAAGAAAATTTCCAATAAAACATTATTGGTAAGCTTATCAATTTTTAATATAGTTATGGTCTTATCATTCATATTCGATCTTTTACTAAAATCAAATTTGATACCCGACAAAATGATAATTCTAGCTATACCAATTGAATTATTATCCGGAAATTATCTTTTTGTATTTTCAATATTAGGACTTGAAATTTTTCTTATTATTTTAATATTGATGAGACTCAAAAGAAATAAACCTCAAACAAATGAAACAAATGAGGAGTTTAATTTTGATTTTCTTACACAAAATCAATTAGATGATTCCGAAAATAGGAATAATTTAGGATTATATAAAACGAATAATCAAGAAAATCATGATACTGCTATGAACACTGATTTTATTTTAGAATATAATGATATTGAATTGGAATCTGATTCTATTGAAAATGGTTATTCAGAGGTAATTGATAATTTTGAAGATATCGCTGATGATTTTGATTTATCACCTAGTTATCTTGCTAATTTTGAAGAAGATAAGGTAGATAAATCAGGTTTAACAGTATCAGAAGAAATAAAAAATGACTCCAATAGTAATCAAATTCCTTCCCCCAAAGAAATAACAAACGATTATCAATTCGCCATCTATCAAAATATTGTTAATAATAGTTGGCTTTATGAGAAAGCAAGGGATAGAGAAAGAGTAGAATTCGATCATAATGCGATTGATGAATCACAAATTCCTTTATCTGAATTGTATAATTTATTAAAAATGGGTTTAATATATAAACAAACAATTCAACATCCAACAGGATCCTTTATTGTTTACTCATCTAATCCCAAAACAGAAAAGCAAATAATTAATGACTATATTAGAAGGATTTGTAGAAAGAAAAGATTAAGAATTATAAACAGAAAATTTGATTTCTTAAATTTTCAAGAATTTGGGTTACTTAAAAAAATTTGGCAATTTGATTTTGAAATTCCTGAATCTTATGTAATAGGTTGCATATGGACTGATGATTCATTCACCATTTCGAATACAAATATGAATATATTGACAGAGAAGAAAGAAGAATTGAAAGCTTTAATTGCAGCTGTTACATTGAAAATGAGAGAAGAGGGTACTGCATTAATTATAACGAACCAAAAATCAAATACTGATATTATAAGGAATTTCATTAAAAAGACAGGCTGGGGAAAAGCTAATGTTTTGTATTTCTCTGATCCAAAATTTGAAGATAAATTCACGAAGTTTATTGAAGATAATTCATAAATCTAATTAAATTGTTGCTAAATAAAATTGTTAGGGTTTTTAAATTCAAATTAGCATTATTTTTTGTAAGGTTCATATTACAATCTTTGGGAACGACATAAATTGATGCATAATATAGAAAATATTTCTGATATAAACAAAATTGACAGGTTAAATTCAGATATTGTTAGAAAATTGAAATTTAAAGAAATACAATGTCCTTTATCTAGAAATATTCTGGTAGTAAAAAATTGTAATAGTTGCAAATATTGTCAAAAAATAGAAGGAAGTCATCAATCAAAAAGAACACTAACAGCTTTAGTTTGCTTATATGGATTAGATCAAGAGGATGAAAATAAATGAATTATGGCTCACAATTTCTTGAGTTAACAAGTAATGGTAATGAAAAATCAATACAAAATGATACAATATCAGTTTGTTTTGCTACATTTGATGATACTATAGGACCAATTAGTGCTTATCATAAAAATTTAGATGATTCATCAGCTAGTGAGATTGCAATTAAAGCTATGATTGGTTCCTTATCTTTACATACAGATAACAATAACGAGCTATGTGGAGAATCAATTATTCCATTTAGCAAATTAAATAAAATTGCTTTTTCATATTTTTTTACAATACCTGCACCAAAATTACGTGGAGGTCAAAGATCATGCTCATTGATAGTTCTTATGGACTCAAATGAACAATTGCAAATGTATAGAATGGCTCCATTCTTATCAACTCAGTGTAAAAAAGTAAGTATGCAAATAATTGATAAATATATTTATGGAAAATCACTACCTGGAAATATTAAGCAACAAATAGATTCTTTATTAGATATTCAATCATATAAAATAGAAATCGAAGAATTTTATGCTGCTAGAAAAATTACTATAACAAAATCAAAAACAAAAGGCAGTATTCAATTTTTACAAAAAATCATTACTAAAGATTTAGACAAAGCAGTTTTAGCTATTTTAATAGGAAGACCTGTTGTTGTTACTGGTGATGAAGTTATGACTGAATTGGCAATTGCTAGTTTAGAGTTATTTTCACCGCATAAAGAACTGAAGAAAGTTTTTTGGACAAATCAAATTGTTGAAGCTGATTTGATTGGCACACAAAGAAATATCGCTAAAGCATATGAAAATTCAACAATTGTTGATTTAACAAAAGGTAAAGTCGTAGGTGGTGAATCTAGTAAGTTCTGTAGAGACTTAATCGCTAGCTTAAAAGGTGTTAGTGAAAGAGATGTTGAGCAGAAAGTAAATGAAAAGATAAGTGAAATTATTACAAGTGCAAGCATTTTAGCTGAATTGGCTATGAAAAAAGAAGTATCTAAGGAAGATATCAGTACTGTTGCACCTATGTTTAACAGTGAAAAAATGGGTATAATTGTAACAATAGCAAAAGGAATGAATCCAATATTTACAAAGAAAATTGAATATTTAGCACCTATAATAGCACGAGAAGCAAGTACATATGATGTATTTGCTTAAATTTCAATTTTTTTTAAAAGAGCTCTCAAATAAATTAATTCTTCTTTATCATTTCTTAAATTATCAACAGGCGTTTCACAAATTAATGGTGTTGATATTAATTCCTCTCGAGATAATAGATTTATAAAACCAATATCACCAATTTTTCCCAAACCTATATGTTCATGTCTATCTAATCCCATACCAAGATCAAATTTAGAATCATTACAGTGTATAAGTTTCAATTTATATAATCCAATATAGTCGCTAATTAACGATATAATATTATCAACAATCTCAGGTTTACGAATATCATAACCTGATGCAAAAGCGTGACAAGTATCAAAACATAATCCTAATTTTTCAGTAAAATTAGAATTTTCTATAATATAACAAATATCCTTAATTGATGAACCCATTGATTCATTCTTTCCAGCAGTATTCTCCAATAAAATCATGCATTTAGTATCAATCTCTTCTAAAACTAAATCTAGTGTTTTAATTACATTGTTAATACCATTTTCTTTAGTTGAAGCTTTGGGACTCCCTAAATGAGAAACAATAAAGGGAATGTTTAAACTATTACAACGTTTTATTTCTTCTTTTAATGAATTCATCGTTTTTGTCCAAATCATATTTTCAGAGCTAGCTAAATTTGGTAAATATGGCATATGAGAGAATATTGGGTATATTTTGGAATTTTTAATTTTAGTTTTAAATAAAATAATCTTTTCTTCAGTCAATTCTTTAAATAGCCAACTTCTAGGATTTCGAGTAAATATTTGAAAAGTATCACATCCTATATTTAATGCCCGATCAATTGAATTTTCAATCGATCCCACTATTGAAACATGTATACCTAATTTCATACAAATATTAGACAAAAAATAATATAAAAGAGTATTTGACCATTCTAAAAAACACCTATACTTTTAAAATAATTCTTAGTATTTATCTAATTATTCATTTATTTATTTAAATTAAAACCATATATAATGAATCTTATTTTTTTAAATAAATGATTAAATTATTTAGTTAATAAAATTCATTATATTATAATCTATCAATAGAATAATCTTTTCGCTGATATTATTACGAAAAAAGCATTTTTATAATATTTTTTTTTAAAAAAGTTTTTTTTTCGTATTAAAAAAATAAAAAAACGCTTAAATTATTCTTTTTTCAAAGTATTTTTTAGTCATAAAAGAAATGTTTAAATTTAGCGTTGTTAAATAAACCATATAAATTGATAGGAAATTAAATTTTTTACTAAAATACAGGAGAAGTAAAAAAAATGGCAACACTACAATTATTCTCTGGTGAGCTTTTATCAAATATGATGAAAGCATCTGCAAATTTACTAAAGAAATATCGAAGACACTTAAATGCTATAAACGTTTTTCCAGTAGCAGATGGTGATACTGGGGCAAATATGTATTTGACAGTTGAAGCAATTATTGAAGAATTAGAAAACAATGATAATTCATCAATTAACGAAACTGCTCAATTAATTGCTCGTGGATCATTTATGGGTGCAACAGGAAATTCTGGTGTTATATTATCACAATTCTTTAGTGGATTTAGTAATTCAATAAATAAATTTGATAGCATCGGTCCAAAAGAATTTTCTCAAGCTTATGTTGATGGTGCAGCTAAAGCATATGAAGCAGTTTTAAATCCACAAGAGGGTACAATTTTAACTGTAATACGAAAATCTGCTGAAGCAGCTAGTATGGCTGCTAAAAATGGTTCTAGTTTTCTCGAGATGTTAGATACCTCTTATGATGCTGCATGTGGAACTTTAGAAAAAACCCCTGAATTACTACCTGTCCTTAAAAAAGCAGGAGTAGTTGATGCTGGTGGACAAGGATTTGTCTATATAATGGAAGGTTGGATAAAAGCTTTCAAAAATGAAGATATCGACGTTGCAGATGAAATTACTGATGTGGGAGCTGTTGCTCAAGACACAGAAGAAGATGATGAATACCAATTCTGTACTGAATTTATTATAGAATCAGATGATTTATCAGCTGAACAAGCAAGAGAAATTCTTGGAAAATTAGGTGGATCATTAGTTGTTGCGAAAAACAATGATATGATAAGAGTACATATTCATACAAATGAACCTAAATCAGTTATTAGAACTTGTAAGCAATATGGTGGTATATCTCGTCTTAAAATTGATGATATGAGTAAACAACATAGAGAATTTTTATTTGTTGAAGAATCTAATTAGAAAATTAAAAATTTCCACCACATAGGTGGAAATAATACCTTTTTTTATCTAAAAACTTTTATCGAAAAAGACTTAATTCTGATTAGATTTAATGGAATGCGAGCAAATTGCAAAAGGTAAAAATTGTTTCTGATAGCACATGTGATTTACCAGAAGAAATAGCAAATGAATTTGGTATAATAATAGTTCCATTAAGGGTTTTTATGGATGAAGAAGTATTTACATCAGGAATTGATCTTTCCCCTGAAGAGTTTTATAATAAATTACCACTTTTAAAGGAAACCCCTTCAACTAATCCACCATCACCAGCTCATTTTTTTAGTGCATATGAAGATGCTGCAGATGAAGCGGAATCCATAGTATCAATTCATATTTCCCGATTAATGAGTGAAACAATTATAGCTGCTGAACAAGCAAGAAATATGTTACCTCATATGGATATTAGAATATATGACTCAAAAACTACAGGTGCTTCATTAGGTTTAATCCTTGTTCAAGCTGCAAAAGCTGCAAATGAAGGAAAATCTATAGATGAGGTATGTATGATTGTTGAAGAAGCAATAGAAAAAACTAGGGTTGTTGGTTTTCCAAGTACTTTAAAATATCTTGTAAAAGGAGGAAGAATTGGTAGAGCAAGAGGTTTGGTAGGTAGATTGTTTGGAATGGTACCAATTCTTTGTGTTCAAGAAGGTGAAACATCAAGTTTAGCTACTGTACAAGGTAGAGATGCAGCTATAGATTGGATTATTAATTATCTAAAAGAAGAAGGATTAAACTATTCATCTTTAACTGCAATTACTCATGGCAATCTGATTGAAGTTATTGATCAATTTAGTAGTAAATTAATCCAAACGTTTCAATGTGGAATACGTTTTATTGGATTGGTTGGCCCAGTAGTTGGAGCACATCTTGGACCAGGTTCATTATACTTTGCTTATATGAAGAAGTAATAAGTAATAGAAAAACTCTTAAAAAACGATTTTTACTGTGAAAAAAACAGGAGATTAAAACTTTGGCTTTAAACGAATGGGTAATTTATATCTCTGTAATAATAGGAAGCTATCTTGTAGGCAGTTTTCCAACAGGTTGGATACTTGGTAAAATTATGAAAAATGTTGATATAAGGGAGCATGGGAGCGGAAATACTGTTTTTTCTAATGTATATAGATTATTAGGAAAAGGTGCAGCAATTGTTACCATAATTGTAGATGTAATTATTAAAGGTGGGGTTTTAGCTTGGGCTGTAAGATTAATTATAGGATTATTGGTAATCAAACCTGACCCAATAATAGTTTACACTTTGGGTTTTTCAGATCCTATAGCTCAGACTATAGTAGTGGTAGCTGGATTAATGTCAATTATTGGTCATAATTATCCTATATGGTTGAAGTTTAAAGGAGGAAAAGGAATGGCTACAACTGCTGGTGTTTTTATAAATTTTGTACCGGTAACAGCTGCTGGTTTAGTTTTGGTATGGTTTATTGTAGTATTTTCTACGAAATATACATCTCTAGCAAATGTAATAACAACTCCAACTTTACCAATATTTATTTTTCTTGAGACTTTCTTTATAATGAAATTTGACATCTTAACTTGTATTCCTTTGATCATTGGAGGATTATTAGCAGGATTATTTGTGTTATGGAAGCATAGAGATAATATAAAACGATTAAAAGATGGTAATGAAAGAAAATTTGGTGATAAATCAGAACGAATAATTGATAATTCATAAAAAGAAACAAATTTTCTTTTTTCTTTAAAATTTCACAATCAAAAATCTATTCGATTTCTTTAAATTTAGAATTAATAAATAATTAAATTATAAGCATAAATGTATAAAATATTGGTGTTCATATACTAATTACTAAACAATGAATTGGGTAGTAAGCTTGTATGAAGATAGAATAATAATTGAAAACGCAAAATTATCTAAATTTAAAGCCTTTTTTACAGCTAATAACTTATCTTGGACTATTTTTGTGATTATTATATTAGCAGGGATAATTACAAGAATATTCTTATGGGATTTCTCTTCATCAGATATGACGGTTTGGAAGGAAGCTGCGGGATATTTTCTTCAAGGGAAAAATCCATATGAGTATACACTCGAGAGTTTTCAAAATGAAGGAATGAAACATTTCTATGCTTACTTTCCATTGTGGTTATACATTTGCTCATTAATATTATTGATTTTCCCAGAAATGTGGTTTTTCAGTATAATTAAAGGATTAATTCTATTATTTGATATCCAAGTAGTATTTCTATTATTATGTATTTTACAACCTAAAGTTAAAGATAATTGGAGATTAAAAATACCTATAGCTATATGGTTTGTAACACCTATAGTATTAATGACCAGTTCGATGCATGGAAAATTCGATTCATTGATGTTTGTGTTTATATTAATTGCTTGTATTGCTAATGAACAGGATAATATAAAATTAGAATCGATATTTCTTTCATTAGCAATACTTACAAAACCAATAGCTCTAATTCTAGTACCTCTTTTCTTTCAAAAACAAATCCGTGAACGAAAAATTAAGGAGTTATTTCTAAAAATTGGTTTGCTTCTTTTTCCCATAATTTTATTCAGCATACCATTCTTAGGTCAACCACTTATATATCTACAGGGATCTTTAGGAGTTCATGTAACTCGAGATTTTGATATGGCACCATTATTTATGCTTTTATCTATGATTTTCTCTTCAGCTGAAGCAGATAGAATCATTCGTATAATATTGACAGTTGTAATAATCATTAGTTGGATAGGATTGAATATCCTCTTTTATTTTAAAAAATATGAGATTTACAAAAGCATTTTCTTTACATTTCTAATGTTTAACACATTATATTGGGTATTCCTTGTTCAATACACAGTTTGGATATACACTTTCTATGTACCAGCAACCTCAAAATCAAAAATGAAACATTGGCAATTAGGTACTCTGACTAGTGGAATAATAATTTTATCAACTGTTTTACTTGCATTTTTAGGAACTTTTGTTAAGGTGGGTCTTTAAGAAAATGAATTTAGGGTGTTTTTATTTCTAAATCATTATTTTATTGTGATTTATCATGAGTTTCAGAATTACTAATCCTTTCTTAAATATTAAATTGGATATTATTGAAAATATAAAGGATCTACCAAATAATCTTTCATCGATATTTTCAAATGCAATTGCTTTTTTAGTTGCATGTTGTTTTGGGATAGGTGTTGTATTAGCTATTGTTGGGGCAATACAATGGGCTACAGGATGGGATGATAGAGGGGGTAAGAAGACAGTGGTAAAAGGGATAGTGTTAATTGGAATTTCTTTGCTAGTTGGCGGAGGTGTTTTAGCAGGCTATATTTATCTTTGACTGTTCCTTTAAATAGTATAGTAGCAAAAGATAATACGAAAGATTATTAGTTAATATATTGTACCAAAAATAGAAAATAGAGAGTGTTAAAACCTTGTCAACAACTAAAAGTACTCATGATAACAATAAAACAATTGCAACAATAATTGGAATATCCACACCTTCTGAAGTTGCATTAATTGTTGATCCAAAAATTGTTAGAACAAAACCACTAGAACAAGGTGAATTAATTGTTATTGAATATCCTGAAGAGGTAATAAAACAACCCGTAATTGCTATGATTTCCAAAATAGCTTTAACAAATGAAAATCTAATTGATAGTCTAATAAAATCACCTGATTCAATTGAAAGATTAAAAATCTTAGGACGAATTGAGGAAGGAGAGCGTCTAGGGGCTACTGCTAGGATTTTAGGTTATTTAGATGAAAAAAAAGATAGAATAATATCACCAAGGTTTCCTCCATATCCTGGAGCAAAAGTACAAAGAGCACCAAAGGAAATTCTAGCTAAGATATTTGGGAAGGGACATATTGTAGTCGGTGAATTAAGGTCACATGAGGGTGTTGATGTAAAATTAGATATTGATGAATTAGTATCAAAGCATTTCGCAGTTTTAGCAATAACAGGTGCAGGAAAATCTTATAGTGTTGCTGTAATTGTTTCAAGAATCGTTAACCAATTGCAGGGATCAGTAGTTATTGTCGATCCCCATGAAGATTATGTACCATTTATTCATAACAAAAACATTAAGGGAGATGTTGTAGTTTTCTCAGCGAAAAAAACAACAGGTAGGCAAAGAATTGCTTTTAAATTAAAGAATTTTAGTCACAATGAATTACTAGATTTACTCGAGATACCTGATTCAGCAACAATACAAAGGGAATTATTTAGTAGAGCATATTGGCGATTACAAGAAGAGAAGAAAGATTGGGACTTAGATGATTTAAAAAATGAAATTAACAAAATAATAAATGAATTACGAGAGGATGTAGAAGATGATGAGGACGGGAAAGGGAAAATCAAAAGAAGCAGTAAAGCTGAAGCAAATAGACTCGAGAACTCTAAATTTGGTTTATTTGCCAGAATTGATTTAGCACCAGCAAAAGATGTTTTAACTAAAAGTTCAGAACTTCCAGTGTATAATCCAAGTGGACCATCATTGATCAAACCAAATCAAATTAGTATAATCACTTTAACAGGTTTAGGAGGGAAAACTCAACAAACTATTGTTGATTTATTAGCACGAAAAATTTTCCTTGCAGGGCAAGCACAAGTGCGAAATGAACCTACGCCACATAAATTACCTTGTGCAGTACTCATGGTAATTGAAGAAGCACACAATTTTATTCCAGCTTCTGGAAGATCTTCAAAATCCTTGAAACAAATAGGTGCAGAAGGAAGAAAATTTGGAGTAGGCTTAGGTTTAATTTCACAAAGACCTGGACGATTAGATAGTGATGTACTTTCACAATGCAATACTCAAATCATTTTAAGAATAGTAAATCCATTTGACCAACAACAGATATTGCGTTCAAGTGAAAGCTTAAGTGAAGATTTATTGAATGATTTACCATCATTAAATGTAGGGGAAGCTGTAATAGTAGGACCAAGTTTACCTATTCCAGCATTAGTAACAATTGCAAGTTTTGATGGTAAATTAGGTGGAAAAGGTGTTCCAATTACTGAATCATGGAAAACAGCTTTAGAGCAACAAAAAGAATTGTCAATTAAACCGCAAAAATATGAAGATACATTTGACATAGATTAGATTAAGAAACAGGTTAGTTTAAACCCAAAATATTACAGGTGAACGAAAATTAGCGAAAAAACAAAAGAATATCGATTTTGCCATACAGCTGACTGGCATCTTGATTACTTCCAATATCAAAAAAGTGAAAGATGGTACGATTTTATCAAGTCAGCAAATGATTGTGCAAATCTTATGCTAGAAGAGAAACCTGATTTTGTAATTCATTGTGGAGATTTCTTTCATCAGTTTAAACCAACCCCCGGAGCAATACGTTTTGCAATAAAGATTCTTGATAAATTTAAGCAGCAGAATATTCCCTTTTATGTGATTAGAGGAAATCATGATGCTTCAAAAGCGCAAGCTCAGAGATTTGGTGGTACGATTTTAAAATTTCTTGAAGAATTAGGTTATCTGATTTATGTTCAAGATGAAACTGTCAATATTAGTGAACATATAACATTTACAGGTATAGGTGAATATGGGAAATCAACTGGAGATGTAATAGAAGAGGTTTTACGAAATAATCCTTTAGATCAAAAGAAATTCAATATTTTAGCCTTGCATGGTTATTTGCAGGGACAGGTAAGTGATGCAATTTATGATATAAGTGGATATCAGTTAGCAAGTTTAGGCTTTAATTATATTGCTCTTGGTCATTATCACAAACAATGGGAAGAAAAAGAGAATAAAATATATTGTCCAGGATCTACTGAACAAACTAGTTTGAATGATTGGGGGAAACCAGATAAAGATGGTTATTTTAAGAAATCTGGTTTCTATAGTGTAAAATCGATTTTAAATTTAGGAGAAAACTCTTGGGAAATGGAAGTCACAAGAAAGGAATTTGATATCCGTCCAAAAGGGAGATTCACTTTTGAAATTAAAAATATTGATTCCATAGAGGGAATAATTGAACAAGCAAATAATTTTGTTAAAAGGCATGATTTGGAAGGTGCTATTATAAGATACGACTTTATTGGTGAATTACCTTTAGGTAAACAATCATTACTAAATTTTACAAATCTACCAGCAATAAAAGAATCAAAAGCGCTTCATGTGATAATAAATCAGCAATTGTCTAATATTATGCTCACTAAAGCAAAATCAGGTTTGACAACAGAAAACGCTTTACTTGAGATTTTAGAAAAATCATACAAATTTAATAAAAACGAATCAACTAGATGGATCGATTTAGTTAATGAAACCATTAGGATATTAGGAAATAAAGCTATCAATTCAGAAGAAGCTGAAGAAATTAAAACAATCTATAATTTAGTATCAGATACTTCAATAAAAATGTCAGAAATTAAATTGAAAACAAAAGAAATGAAAGTTACTGATGGCAAAAAAAATACTAAAAAAACATCTCCAAATAATTCGCAATTACAATCTGATCCAAAAAGTGCCAAGCAAGTAAATCTTGCTCAATTCTTTAAGGAGGGGGATTAAATTGAAAACTTTTGAGATTTTAAATATTGAGCTTGAAAATATCAAGACCTATAAATATGAAAAAATAGTTTTTTCGCAAGGTAATAATGTTTTGATAGGAGAAAATGGTGCAGGAAAAAGTACGATACTAGAAAGTATTTACTTGTCACTATTTGGAGAAACTGTACCTGGAAAAACTCTTGCTGATATAGTTCGTTTTGGAGAAAAACAAGGAAAAGTTACTATTAGGTTTGTTATTGATGATACTGAATATCGAATAATCGATGAAATAACCAAAAAAGATGAAACTCAAGCTACACAAAAACAAATATTGATAAATGAAACGCTTGAAGAAACAATTGCTGAAGGTAAAAATGCTGTAAGTGCAAAAATAGAAGAGATATTGGATATAGATGCTACAACATTTATAAGTGCTGTTTATGCTTCCCAAGGGGAAATTGGTAAAATAGTAACTGCAAAAGAAAGTGAGCGTAAAAAATTATTTGATCGATTATTCCAGATAGAACGATTTGAAAAAGCTTGGAGTAATCTCTCTAAAATAGAGAAAATAATTAATTTTGAAATAAAAACACTTCAAAATCAAATTGATATAATGAAGAAAGGATTACAGGATATACCAAAAATTATCCAAGAAATAGAAGCAAGAAATGATGAATTAAAGCAAGAAAAAACTTCCTTGAATAAATTAAATAGCAGCTTTAGAGAATTAGATAAGAAATTTAAAGTGCTTGAAAAATTCATTATAAAGCATAACCAACTTGTAGGTCAAAAGGATAGTATTCAACAAAACATTTTGGAATTTAAAAAGAAAATAGAGGAACATTATAAATCACTTGTTGTTGAAGGATCAGAAAAAGATTATGAATGTAATCTTGAATCAATTGAAAAATTAAACACAAAAGTAACTGAAAAAGATGTTCAAATAACTAAACAAATCGATTCACAACAAGAAAAAATAACAAAATTGAAGGTAAATATTGAGAAGCTCAATTCATTAAAACAAAATTATGAGACTTATCAAGAAAGAAATGAAGAGGATAAGAAATATATTAAAGAAGAAATCGAGAAAAATCAAACCAAAATACTTGATTTATCAAAAAATATCGAAAAATGGGGAGAAGAAATTCCCAAATTAGAAGAAAAAAGTAATAGTAAATTAATTTCTTTGGAAAAAGAAAAGAAAAAAACAGATAAAATAAGGGAAGATATCTCAAAACTAGAAGCAAAACTAAGTACTCTCGAAGATTCTGCTGATAGATATCATGCTCGTATCGTTAAGAAAAGATTAAATCTCTCACAAGATGCTGGTGATAATTGGCAAGAGGTAATAAAAGAGCTATCATCAATTAATTTTGAAGAGGAACTATCAAAATTAACTATTTTACTTGAAGAGAAGGAAGAAATACAAAGAGAAGAATTAAGTAGAAAGTCATCTATTGAAGAAGGAATTAGGAGAGTAGAAAGCGATTTACTACATATGGGAAATTTAAGTGGACATGAAACATGTCCAACTTGCAAACAACCTTTATCGAAAGAAACGTTAGAGAAACTCATTTTAACTTTAAATGAAGAAAAAACACAATTATTGAATGAAAAGAAATCTTCTGTTCAAAGTATAAAGGATTTAACTAGTCTAGTTGAAGGTTTGAAGAATAAAGAGAAGGAGTTCACAAATAAAAAGAAATTATTCGATAAAATTGAGCCAATATTCAATGAGTTGCAAGATTTAGAAAAAGAAAAAGATTCAGTTGATGAGGATTACAAAAAAATTGAAGCAAAGAAATTGGAATTGAAAAATGAAATATCCGATGAAGAAATTAACAAGCTATTAGATGAAATAGAATTAACTGAAATATTGATTCGTGATTTATTGGATGCAAAAGAAACATTACCGAAATTAATTAGAAAACAAGAGAAGTTAAAAGATGATCTAAAAGAAGCACAATCAATACTGAAAGAAATACAAGAATTACAAACAAAAAATGATGAAAAAGCATTAACTGAATTGGAGATTTCAATAACTGAACTAAAAGATGAACAAGTATTATTAACAAAGAAACAAACAATCACAAAAGAACTAATTATTGATTTAAAATCATTAGGTTCTGAAGAGGAGAAATTAGAGGAAAATAATAAAGCTCTTCTCGAGATAGAAACACAAGATGGATTTAAAGAACAAAAAAAGATACAGACAGAACGCGAAGATACGGGAAAAGCTATTTCTGCAAAACAGACTTCTATTAAAACATTAATAGAAGATATAATTCCTCCATTGATCGATCAAAAGAATAATTTATTACAAAAAGAAAGTGAGGTAAAAGAAAAGGAAAGTGCTTTACAATTAGAAAATAAAAAGAAAGAAATAACAACAATTCTTAGAGGATTGATGAGAGAACTACCAAATAGATTGCTTCCTACTTTTATTGAAAGAATTAATTCAGCTGCTACAGAAATTTTGCAATCAATTATTCCAGGTAGTGATATACAAAGTATCGTACTTAATGATGATTATTCATTGAATATAATACGATTAGGAAATATAGAAAATATTTCAGTTTTAAGTGGTGGGGAAACAATAATTATCGCACTCGCGCTAAGATTAGCCTTTGCTAAAGAATTTTCAGCATTAGATTCACTAATATTAGATGAACCAACAATTTTCTTAGATGAACGAAGAAGAGGGGAATTAGTAACTGTTTTAGAACGTAATAGATTAGTTCGACAAATGTTTGTAGTAACTCATGATCCAGATTTTGAGCGAATTTCAGATAAAACTTATTTCATAACAAAAAATGCTGGTGAAACTGAAGTGAAACCAATTGAAGATAATGGTGATACCTCTATAGAGGATTTAAACATCTTATAGTGAATCAATAATTTTTAATGCAGACATTAACTCATCTTTATCTTCAGAATCTTTCTTTTTAGTTGGATCATCAGATTTAGTTTCAGGAGTTGATGGTACTTCTGGATCTGTTGTTGGGGGGGTTATTTCAGGAGAAAGTTCTTCTATTTTAGGTTGAAAAGTGGGGGGAATGGGGACAGGAGGTAATTTTGATTCAGTAATAATTGGTTTAGATTGTGGTATCTCACTTTCAACTTTAGGAATAGTTGCAGTCGGAGGGGCAGTGGTTATTTTTGGTTGTTCAATAGAAGGTGTGATTGGTTTTGGTTGTGGTGAGTCAATTGGTTGATGTGTTTTAGCTTGAGAAAAAGTTGAATGTTCTTGAGGTTTTGGACTCTCAATTGCTTTAATTAAACCTTTGCCAGAAACATCAGCTAATGATTCTAATTTTTGCATTTTATCTTCTAAGATATGTAATCGTTTATTGGTGATTTCAATATATTCGGAAAGTTCTTTTTCTAATCCTTCTAGTGCTTTTATTATTGAGGATGCAATGTCATCAAGTTGTTTAGCGAGTTTTTCTTCTGAGCTCAAATCTGTACACCATATTTTTAGTGATAAATTTTAACAGATAATAATTCCTGTGCTTGGATTTATTTTTTAAGGATTTATATGATAGTAAAATATCATAAAAGATACCTAATACATGCTTTCTGTTTCAACAATAGGTTAGCAAAAGTGCTATTTTAATATGTGTTTTCACGCAAATTACCGTAGATATTTTTGCTTTTCTTTGTATTGTTTTAGTTTATTCAAGTTAAGAAGATTTGCAATAGAATCTTTAGCTTTATCTAATACTTTTTCTACATCAACTTCCACAAATGATCTATCACGCATAACAATTTTACCATTAATAATCGTAGTCAGAACATTGGAATCAATTGCACAATAAGCAATTAATGAATATGGATTGTGTGGTGGCCAAACATTTGGAGTTTTAGTATTTAATAATATCATATCAGCTTTTTTACCAATTTCTAAGGAACCTATAGATAATTCCATACCAAAAGCTTTAGCTCCATTAATGGTAGCCATCCTTAAAGCTTCA
>JAEORM010000012.1 GCA_016840905.1 Candidatus Gerdarchaeota archaeon
TTATACTGTCGGTGGATTAACAAAGCATACTAGACGATGTGTTAATGGAACATGGGAGTCTTGGGAAAAAGTATTTCCAAGTCAATGGGGAGATATGGAAGGAAAGCCTTCCACTTATCCTCCATCTAGCCACACTCATCCTGGAGGAGAGATTACATCCGAGGTAGCAGAAGCCGCGCAAGCAGAAAATGCTGCAATGCTAAATGGATATTTCCATACTGATTTTCATAGACTTGCATATGATATAACTAATGCTAATGATATGATGCTTGGCGGAGGAGCTGTAATTGGATCTGTTAGTTTTGGGACATCACCAGGATATATAGCTTATACAAATGCTTTACAATCTTGGAAGAATTATGTCTTTCATACAGTATATGGAACAAAGTATGGTTGGTGGACATCAACTGCTTTTAATGGAGACACATATACAACTGGTGATTCTGGGACGTTTGATTTATCGGCGTTATTTGGAATTCCAGCGGGAGTTAAGGCTGTTAATCTTTCTGGTATAGTTAGATGTGATTCAGCAGGGGGTTCAATGTATATTGGAACCGCATCAATACTTCAACAAGGCGGAGAAATTCAGTTTAATGTTGCTAATGATTGGCATCATTTTCAAATGGAATGTCCGTGTGATTCTAATGGAGATATTCGTATCACTTTTAACAGTAATTATAATTATACTATTTATCTCAGAATATCTGGTTATGCTATTTAGGAGGATCTATGATCACAATTTCATATAATAGAAATGAAGATGACACATCAACATTAAAGATAGAGATCACAAAAGACACTACGAGTTTAGAGACTTTTATATCTTATGCTTCTCAAGAACTTTATATTCCTAAAATGATAGAAGATGAAAACGGGTTTCCGGTTCCTATATTTTGGGAAACTTTATCTAATTTAGAAAAATTAAATGTTTTAAAAGATGCTATTAGATATTTTCTAGTTACGGCCGCACAGAATAGAAGAAAATTAATTTTAACAAACGAAGCTGTAGATGTCGCAATAGCAGATCCTGATACACAAATTTAATATTTTGTTTCAAGTGCTTTAGGAGAGTCATTAGAAAAATGGCACAATGGGTTCATGATCCTCCTTCTCCTTTTCAAGAATTTACTGTTAAAAATTCGAATAACATTTTATCTAATGGCTCTTCCCAAAGCACTTGAAAACTATGTAATAAGTTATGAAAAGGAGATTGATATGATTAGTGGAAAGACCGCAATGGTATGGAATGTACCAGCAATTGATAATAAAAGTCCTGAAAAGTTTATTGAAAAAATTGCTCCACTAAATTTAGAAGGAGTTATGTTAAAGGTCGCAGACGGTAATAGTGTTCATAAAATGAAATCTTATAGTCCGTGGCCAGATTGGGGTGAAAGTGTAAAAGAAGATTTAGTAGAAGCATTAAAAGAAGCTAATTATGATGTTTATCTTTGGCATTTTCTTTATGGTTATGATCCTATTGGAGAATTAAATATTGCTCGTTCTCAAACTAATAGGTTTAAACCAAAGGGATACGTATGGAATGTTGAAGGTTCTTTTGATAATAAAAAGAGCGCTGTTAACAATGCTACTTTAATTTCTAAAGGATTTAAAGAAAGTAATCCAAACGTTTCTCAAGGTCTATGTTGGTGGGCGTTACCAAAAAGTCCAGTTACCGGAGTTCAATGGCATCCAATTGATGTTGCTAAAGCTTTCTTGAACTATTCTGACGTAGGAATGCCAATGATGTATTGGCAAGGTTCATCTGATTCAAACGCTATAATGTACTTAGAAAAAAGTACTGATATTTGGAGAACCTTTACGACTAAACCATTACATGTTATTGGACGTAGTTATAATGGAGATGGTGGAATAGCTACTGGAAGTGCGATAAATGTTTTTGGAAATAAAGTTTATCAAACTAGATACTCGAATGGATATGTAGGAAACAGTTGGTATTCCTTAGATAAGACTCTTACTAATCCAGATTGGTTTTCTTCGATTAGTTTATTACCTAAATGGAATATTGGTCCGCCAGAAATAGAACTTTCTTTAGAAGAAAAAGTTGATCGTCTTGTTAAAGATCATTTGCCTATGTTTCCTGAGTTAGTGTAGAAAGGATTCAGTCACAATGGTATCATCTTCTAAAAAATCTATTAAAAGACCATCCACCGCAAATACCGTTGAAGGAATAGAGCACGAAAACATAAATCTTGCAAATGAATTAGCTAGAAAACAATTAGAAGATGGATCTGCTACATCACAGATTATTACACATTTTTTAAAAGAAGGATCTATTAGATCACAAATTGAATTAGAAAAGATAAGATACGAAATTGAATTATTAAAAGCTAGAAAAGAAGCATTAGAATCAACATCTAGATTGGAAGAATTATATGCTAATGCAATTGAAGCTATGAAGAAATATAGTGGTTACTTTGGTCAATCTTCGGAAGAGATGGTTGAGTTAGATGAATGACAAAACCTATAAGGAATTAATTAATTTTCAAACTTTGGAATCTCGATTTGATTATTTAAAATTAGATGGAACAATAGGAGATCTTACTTTTGGTCATAATAGATGGATAAATCAGAATTTATATAAATCTGCCAGTTGGAAATCTATTAGGAGAAAAATAATAATCAGAGATCAAGGCTGCGATTTAGGGATAATTGATTTTCCAATTTTTGATTTAATAATAGTTCACCATATAAATCCAATTTCTGTAGAAGACATAGAAAAAGGTTCAGATAAAGTTTATGATTTGAATAATTTAATATGTTGTTCTAAAAGAACTCACGATGCTATTCATTTTGGTAATAAAAGTCTTTTACCTACGAACGAAATTATAATAAGAAAACCAGGAGACACAAAACTATGGTGAAGGAGATTTAATGGAGAGTATTTTAATAACAATTAGAGATTTATTAGGAATAGAAAAAGAAGATGACGGATTTGATGGAGAGATAATCGTTGGTATTAATTCCGCAATAATGTCTTTATCACAACTAGGTGTTGTTTCGGAAGATGGTTTTGTAGTAACAAGTTATCAAGATACATGGTCTAATTTATTTGGAGATCTTTTAAACATAGAAGCTGCAAAAACTTATATTTACCTTAAAACAAAATTATATTTTGATCCACCGTTATCTTCTTTTCTGATAGAAAACATAAAAAGTGAAATAAAAGAATTGGAGTTTAGGTTATTAGTCCAAGCAGAAATTATCGTAGAAGAGGAGGTATAGTAAATATGCCGGAAGTATTAGTAGGTGACGTATTAGAACACTATGGTGTTAAAGGAATGAAAGGGGGAGAAAGAAA
>JAEORM010000149.1 GCA_016840905.1 Candidatus Gerdarchaeota archaeon
AACCTGACCTATATTTTAGCTGATTTATAGCTAATATAGATGTTAAAATAAAAATTGATATAACAAATATAGTTAGTAAATTTCTTCTTTTTTGTAATAGCATATACTCTGCCCTCTAATTCTCGATAAATATAAAGTATACCCGACCTAATTTATTATTTGCACTTTAATTAATTAGATATGTATTTTATATACCTTTAAAAAAGAAATGTTTGCGACAAAGCAGCTAATAAAATCACCATAAAATTACTTTTGTCACTTGCCTTAAGAGAAACATTATTACTATTAGAATAATAGTTTAAAATAGATATTTACGAAAAGAAAATACTGGTGCACTCTTGATGATTAGGGATATCAAGTCTTTGAAAAAAAATATTAGTTCTTTAACAAAAGCAGAAATTTTTACTAACATTAAGAACATCAGAAATAGTTTTGAATTAAAATTTGATGTCAAATATACAGAAGAATTTGCTGATGTTTTATACTCAATTTTAGAATTATTTAGTAGTAAAATGGATTACAATTCTGAGAGAATAATACTAAATCAGCTTTTTGAGATTTCTTGGTGGGCAGATGAAAATAGTCTTATAATTGATTATTTAATTAAGGCTATTTCTTTGGTCCTTATTGATAGTCGTTCAACACGAGGAAAAGATCGTACCGGATTATTTAGTGATTTTGTAAATATTATTGCTCGCTTTCCGAAAAATAAAAAGATCTATTCATCTATTTCTACTGCAGCTATTGAATTAATAAAATGGGGAAAGGATCAAGAGATTTTAGAGATGCTTGAAATTGTTCAATCCAAAGCAGTTATTTATCCATTAGTTGAAGCTATCCAACTCTTAGATGCTAAGACTTTTATGAATACTCTATTTTATTTGGTAGATCAAGATTGTGAAACCATCAAGCACATTTACAATCAATTTAGCAGTTTTGCTATTAGCAATTTTGAAGAAGAAGTTGAGGTTACCGATCATAAATTTAAGAATATAATTTTAGATGAAGATGTAAACGAAATTTTACAAGAAGGAGCTATTAATGCAATAATCAATCTTGCTAGAATTAACAAGAAAGAAAATGGCAATTGTAAGGATTGTTTATTATGTATTCGTAGAATCATACAAGATTCCGAATATTTACTTCGGAAAAAAGGTGAAGATTTCTATAAAGATATTAATCGTTTAAGTTATACTTTAGAACTTTATCAACTTTGGGATGAATTTATTGATATTAAATTAGTTGCAGATCTAAAGAATGAATTAGAAAAAAATCAAAAGTATGAAATAGCTCAAGCCAAATTATTAGCTATTATTAAAACCATGAGGATTGAAGAGTATGATTCTTTAAAAATTGGAAGAAGAGGAATACAACTAGCTTATGATTTATCAGATTATAATGATATAGAAAAAATTGTCAAAGAAATTCTAAAGCAAGATGTTCACTCATTGAAATCCATAAATCTTGTAGAAGAAGTTGATGCCATTATAGATTATGATATTAAATTGAAAGAACATTTACGTGAGACAGGACAAATTCCTTCTGATAAGCAAACGGTTGATGAACTACAGGATCAAACAACAATAAGTGATGATTTAACCAAATCTGTTACCAAAGAAGAAAAAATTGCTGAACAAGTAAAATACCTTAAAGATCTTGACTTAATTGATAAAGAACACATTGAAAATCAAATTTTACAAGCTAAGGCTTATGTTTTCTCCGTTGCAATGTACGGCTTCAATAGTCCTCTAATAAATATCTCTCCTGATGAGTTAATGAATGAAATATCAGAATTATTAGATAAAAAAATGATAATGGAACTTGTTGACCCTCTTGTTCGAGCTGTAACTTTACGAGCAGCACGATTAGATGGTAAAGCAGTTGCTATTCTTTTTGAATTATTAAACAAAAAAGGATTGAAGTTTCTAGATCGATATTATAAACAATATAATTTTATTGATAATTTGATTCGATTAATAAGTTACTTAGGTCGAACAAATCAATTAGAGCTACTCATTCAAATTAAAAACGAGCTCCAAAAAGCGAATAGACTAATAATTAAAGATGATTCTTTAATACTAAAAATGGCAAGAGCTATTAATGAAGGCATTTTAGCATTTACTGAGAAAGATTTTACAAAGAAATTGGAATTAGTTTCTCTAAATAAAGAATTAGCCAAAGTTAATTCTTATAATGTCGACTTGCAAATAAAATATGTTGAAGGAATGAACTTTATTCTTCTAGATTTAGCGCATTTTGATATAAAAGCACTCATCCATCAAGTAACCGAATTAATTGATTTTGCTAAAATTTACAGTCAGAATCAACATATTCATGAAAAAATAGCATTAGGTTTACTTTGGGGTATAGCCATTATGAAACTTTACAATCAAACAAGTAGGCTTGATGAGTATAAAAAAGAATTAACTAATTTTATTACTATGTATCCTGATAGTGATTATTTAAAAGAAATCCATCAAATTATTGATAGAACTATTGGTCATAAATGATATTATTTCTCTTTTTTTTCAATTTTCTTTTGATTTTATAGAAAAAAAAGGCTTGTTATATAATTCCGACAAAAATCTAATTTATTAGATAATTGCTTAATCATTTTGATAGCTTTAAATACTTAATAAACCTATTTCTTCATATTGCTGAGGGATTAGCGATAAGAGATAGTTTAATTGAAGCTTGGGCGAATTATCTACCAAAAAATACTACCGGGATTACCTTCTGCGGGGATAGCTATTGCTCTTTTTTGATGCAGTATATAATTGCTCCGTCATAGGAAAAGAGAAAGATGAGTAAAAATCTGAGGGTGAGAACCAAATTCTGGTATTGCGGGTGGTTAAGCCACCCTTAAATACCTGAAACATGATTTTTTGTTTTTTAAAATGATTATTTAATTAAACTCAATTCGTGCCTTTCAACTTGACTTTTATAATTCTTGCATAAACTTATTAATTACTAGGATTAATTATACCAGTTGGTTTGGAAATAAAATCAAGATGATTTTATTTAAAAGGACTCAAAAAAACCAACTTTCCTATATTACTACCTATTTCAATCAATAAATACCAATCAACAGTACTAAACGACAGTAAACTGGAGATAAATAAAATGATTCAACCACATGGTGGAAATTTAATAAATCGTGTTGTTTCTGATAAAAAGAAAGAACAAGTTCTCAATGAATATAAAGAAATGGTTTCTTTGAATATAAATGAAGAAATCATTGAAGATGTCAATAATATTTCTTATGGAGTATTTAGTCCACTTGAAGGTTTCATGGGAGAAGCTGACATTGATTCAATCATAAAAAATGATCGAATGGCAAACGATCTTCCATGGACAATACCAATAACTCTTGATATTTCAGAGGATGTGGCTAAGAAATATAATATTGGAGACGAAATTGCATTAGTCAGTGATGACAATGAAATTATAGGTGTTTTACATTTAGAAGAGAAATTCGTTCATAAGAAAAAGGAAATCTCACAAAGTGTTTTCCAAACACTAGATAATAATCATCCTGGAGTAGCAAAAGTAATGGGCTCAAATAATATACTTTTTGCTGGGAAAGTAGACTTGGTTAACACAGTAATTAAAGAATTTAAAGAATATACTCACTATCCCGCTGAAACCAGAGAAATGTTTAAACAAAAAGGATGGAAAACAGTAGTAGGATTTCAAACTAGAAATGTTCCTCATCTAGGGCATGAATATGTACAAAAATCAGCATTAACTTTAGTAGATGGTTTATTTGTTAATCCTATAATAGGTAAGAAAAAAGTTGACGATTTCTTGGATGAAGTAATCTTAGGTGCTTATGATGTTCTAATGAAGCATTATTATCGCGCTGATAAAAGTATGATGGCTATCTTACGCACAAGAATGAGATATGGTGGTCCAAAAGAAGCTATTTTCCATGCAATTATGCGTAAAAATTTTGGTTGTAGTCATTTCATTGTAGGACGTGATCATGCTGGTGTTGGAAAATATTATGGACCTTTTGATGCTCACAAAATTTTTGAACGCTTCCCAGATCTTGAGATTCAACCAATATGTTTTAGCTCTTTCTTTATCTGTAAGAAATGTACTGGTGTTGTTAACGATAATACTTGTCCTCATGAAGGTACAGAACATCAAGTTAACATTAGTGGTAGTAAAATCCGCCAGATGATTTTAGATAAACAATTAGATGGATTAACTGAATTTATGCGACCAGAGGTTGCTGAATATCTAATTGAACAAAAAGAACTTTTCGTTAAATAAAAAGGATGATTAAAATGAAAGAACCCGGTTTTTGTGTTTGGTTTACAGGTTTATCAGGCTCAGGTAAAACGACTATTGCTATTGCTTTAGAAAAAGAACTCCTTGAAAGAGATCTTAGAGTGCAAAGACTCGATGGTGATATTGTTCGAGAATCACTTACTAAAGATTTAGGTTTTTCAGAAGAGGATCGAAAGAAGAATATTGAACGAGTCACTTTTGTTGCACGATTATTATCAAAACATGGAGTAGCTACTCTAGTATCTTTTATCTCACCTTATATTTCTTCAAGGGATCATGCTCGAGATGAAGTAACTAAAGAAAAAGCTAAATTTATTGAAGTTTTCGTTAAAGCGTCTGTTGATGAATGTGCTAAACGAGATGTTAAAGGATTATACAAATTAGCCTTTGAAGGTAAGATCAAAGATTTTACAGGCGTAAGTCACCCTTATGAGGAACCACCTACTCCTGAGATAGTTTGCAATACAGAATGTGAAACTGTTGATGAAAGTGTACAAGCTATTCTTACTTACCTTGAAAACGAGAAATTAATACCTAAATAACTTAGAAATTTAGGTATTTCCTTTTTTTTCTACTTTTTTTAATGTAATCAAAAAAGATTTATTCCATAGCATGTAGTTATTCCTTGGTTTTGGCAAAACCAATTTATTTTGAGGCTCATCAAAATGAAGAAACATTGGATAGTTAATAGATGTCCCTTAGCTGGGGCATCCACAAGCAATATTTGGCGATTATTATTTCAAAATAGATTTCGTGTGCACCCAAAATATTGGCCACGGTTAGGATATTCCATGCTTTTGAGCTCTTTTACTACTCCATTAAGAGTAGTCGAAAGAATGCGATTTAAACGAAAAGTGAATAATTCTCACTTGGAACAAGATCCTATTTTTATTATAGGTCATTGGCGAAGTGGAACAACTTTTCTTCATTACCTATTTGCTCAAGATTTAAGTAAAGGGCTTGTTTCAAATATTGAAGTCTATGCACCAAACTTCTTTCTAGCATTTCCAAATTTTACTAGAAAATTAATTGCCGGTTCATTACCTGAAACAAGACCAATGGATGAAATAAAAATAAACGCTGATTTACCAGGTGAAGAAGAACATTCCCTTGGAGCAATTGATAAATATGGATTCTTTCATAGTATGATTTTTCCCAAGAATTTCAAAACTTATGCTTCCTACAAATCTTTTGATCATGCTAAACCTAAGGATCTTGACCATTGGAAAAGAAGATACGAATTTTTCATTAAAAAAGTAGCTTACAAAAACAAAGGAAAAAGAATGTTATTAAAAAATCCTGCAAATACCTATCGTGTTAAACATCTCATTAAAATGTATCCAAATGCAAAATTCATTCATCTATATCGTAACCCCTACGAAGTATTTGCTTCAACAATAAAATTCCATAATGACACAGCAGAAGTTTTTTCGCTTCAACCTTGGAAAATGGATCAACTCAAGCAAAATATCCTTGATATCTACAGTGAACTTTATGTTGATTGGGATGAAAAAATCAAAGATGTTCCCAAAGAAAATTGGATTGACATCAAATATGAAGATTTTATAAAACAACCAATGACCACTGTTGAGAAGATTTATTCGGAATTAAAATTATCTGGATTAGAAGAATCTAGAGAAAGAATTCAAGCGTATTTAGATGCTGAAAAAGATTACAAACCGAGAGAATATCATTTTTCAGATGAATTAATAACCCAAGTAAATAAAAATTGCGACCATATAATCACCCGATTTGGTTATGAAAAACTTCAACCTAAAGGCAGTTAATTCTACCTTTACGCTCTTTTTTTAAAAAGGGTAAAATTAATAATGTCAAATGTGTTTGAAATTATAGTTTGGCATTAAACCTTTACGGTAAATAAAGGGTGGACTCATAATGACAAAACAGAAGACAGTCAATGAATCTGAAAAGAAGACTAAAGATCGATCTCATTTGATCGTTAAGGAAGAGCCTTTGGGCGGTATGAGTACAATCAATATTATCAGGCTTTTTTGGCAAAATAAATTCCGAACTCACCCCAAATATTGGCTTCGATTAGCATGGGCACTTTTTTTGAGTAGAATAACTCGTCCATTAAGAATTATTGAGTATATTACTAAAAATAGAAAAATAAAGAATACCAAGATAACCACTGATCCATTATTTATCATTGGTCATTATCGAACAGGAACAACCTTTCTAATTACTTTACTAGCAAATGATAAGAATAAGGGATATGTTTCTAATTTAGAGGCTTACGCTCCTCATTTCTTCCTAACATTCGAGAAATTTACAAAAAGGATACTTGATATGTCCTTGCCTGAAACTCGTCCTATGGATGATGTAATAATGGGTTCTTCTGAACCCACAGAAGAAGAATACGCTATTGGGGCAACACACAAATATGGTTTCTATAATGGGTTTATTTTCCCAAGGAATTTCAAGCTATATTCAAAGTATAATTCATTTGATCAATGTCCAGAGAAAGATGTGAAAAAATGGAAAAAAATCTATTACAAATTCCTTCAAAAAATGACTTTGAAATATGATGGTAAAATGCTTTTCTTGAAAAATCCCGCGAATACTTATCGTATTAAATATTTGCTCGAGATGTTTCCAAATGCGAAATTTATTCACATCTATCGTAATCCCTACAATATGTATGCTTCAACAGTAAGATTCTATAGAGAAGTTTTTGCCATTTATACACTTCAAAAATGGGAAGATGAAGATTTACAACAAGGGATTTTGGATAACTATGTTGAAATGTATCAAAAATTGTATGCTGAAAGGGATTTCATTCCAAAAGAGAATTTTGTTGAAATAAAGTATGAAGATTTCTTGAAAGATCCTTTGAAAAATGTTGAACGAGCTTACAAAGACCTACGAATAGATGGTTTTGAAGAAGCAAAACCTGCGTTTGAAAAATACATTAAATCACAAGCAACATATAAACCAAATGTTCATTCTATTTCAGATGATATAATCAGAAGAGTTAATGCTCATTGGGATTTTGTAAGAGAAAGACATGGATATGAAAAGTTAGAACCTAAAGAAAAATAGTATAGTGAAAGATTATTTTTCTTTCACTTCTTTTATTTTATTGCGTAATTGAACATAGGTATCTTTTCTTATTTTTTCGATTTTTGCTTTTTGTTTATCTTTTGTTTTGAGTTTTTCAGGTTGGCAATATTTATCAAACCATTCAACAATCTTCTCAAGACGATCTAATCGCCTATTAGGTTGACCAGAACGAGATAATTCATGACCTTCACCAGGATATCTTATGAAATCTACTGGAAGTTTAGGATTTGAGTGTTTAATTGCCATGTATAACATTTCAGCATCAGGAATAGGTGCTCGATAATCAGTATCGCTGTGAATGATTCGAATAGGTGTTTTCATATCTTTAGCATAGGCAGCTGGAGAACGTTGCCATAAGAAATCGCTACCTTCAATGGGATTAGT
>JAEORM010000150.1 GCA_016840905.1 Candidatus Gerdarchaeota archaeon
GTAAAAATAGAGCTTATAATTAAAATAATAAAAAAAGTAGATAGAACAAATTTCGTTTTTCTCACAAAAATCACATTTTTATCTTTTTCATATATTATTTTTTAAGAATCATTCCTTAATAAAGATTAGATTTATGACACAAAACAGAAAGATAATTTGAGTAAAAGTAAAAAATTTATTTTTAAAAAAACTCAACCTATTATGAGATTTTTATCTTACCTAATTCTTGCAGTATTGTTTATATTTATCTCTAATAATAATTCATTAGAAGGTTCTATCAAATGGCTAAAATACCTTGGCTAACAAAATTATGGGAAGGGTTTGACAAATATAGTGATGAAGAAACCAAAGAGAATATGATTGCTTTATGTAACGATAATTGTCTTAAGAATCTACCAATTTTATTTAAGGGAATTGAGGATAATCTTGATGATAAGACAAAGAGGAAAATATTATACGATTGTGGGAGAAATTGTACACCTGTTAGTCTAATTACCAAAGCGAAAAGCATTTATAAAAAAGCAGACAATTTGGACGATTTTCTTGTTAAGTTTGCAGCTGTTTATAACCATTTGAAACTTGAAAATAATTCAGTGTATGTTGAATATCCTAGATGCTATTGTGGTAAAGCTAAAAAATTTACTAATGATTTACCAACAAGTTTCTGTTATTGTTCAATTGGTTGGATAAAAGAGCTCTTTGAAAAAACCCTAAATAAATCTGTCAATGTTATGCTCGAGAAATCAATTATTAATGGAGATTCATTTTGTAGATTTAAATTAAATATAGAATAATTTAGTTTAGCTTAAGTATTACTCACAAAATCAATCATATAGAATAGTAGTGATTATTGTTTTTGTATCCAAACCAGCTGAACTTAGAAAATAAATTTTGACATTTGGATTTTGTTTCAACCAAATATTGATGGAATCTTCAACTAGAGAATAATTTGATAGATCTACGTTTAGCGTTGTTTTGATAACTTTGCATTTCATTTGTATCATCTATTTATCACTCATTATACATCTGATAAAAATGTTTGCAACTAGAATTCAATGATTTTTGGGATTCTTTTAGCATTTTCAACAGAAAATTTGGCATCAGCATAAATTGGAGGACTGCCATCAAAACCACTTTTCTTGATATATTCATCTGAAACTTTGATCAACTCTTCAGGTGTAAGTTTAGCTATTTTTTCTAATGTATCTATTCCAGCTTCGTAATATAATCTTGCGCGTTTTTGTTTATGCCCTGGTACTCTCGCCAAATTAGATAACTTTACTAATTCCAAAATCTTTTCTTCTGAAACTCCTGATTGTTTTACAAGTTGTTTTCTACTTTCTTTAGTAGTGCCTTTTTCTAACATTTGACTAGCTGTTACAATACCAATTTCTTTCAATTTTTTTATTATTTCTTTTTCTACTCCCATAAACTCTGATAATTTGTATGTTTCTAAACAAATAGAACCCATATATTGATTGCAAAGATATTCCAATTCCTCATTCCCACGAAAAGCGTAATAATCACGTATTGGTCTTAAAGTCTGATATGATTTGAAACTACCTTTATTCATTGCCACAAAATCATCAAATTCTTCTTTTGTTATAAGATCCAAATCACCTGTTTTTGTAAAATCGAACATATAACTTTCCAGAATCGCTAAAACTTTCAAATAAGAATTTACTGCATTTTCTTTATTTTTACTCTTGAGGTATTGAATATATCCTTTTTTATCCAAAATTAATCTCCATCCTTAATATAAAATAGTTCAACATTAGTTATGTATTTTTTTACTAAACTAAGTTCTAAAAATAATTTCTCATTTTATTATTATTAAATTATAAAAAAGAAAAGAAAAACCTAATTTGGTTTATATGCTTGCACATGAGCTGAAATAATTGCATCATTCATGATTTCATACTCTTCATGAGTAAGTTCAAGCTCGGTTTTCTTTCCATCAGATATTAAAGTTATTTTTCTAGGTTCCTTAGCCTCCTCTTTCTCTTCGGATTGCTTTTTCTGGGGACTGATTACATATTGGTTAACCAATTCTACATTTTCAAATCCTACGTTTCTAATTATATCCATATATTGCTCAGATTGAACTGCTCTGGACACACAACCAGCAGAACTTTTGAATGCTTCACTAACTTTTTCAGGTAATTTTCTAGCAAACATGATATCTGAGATTAATAGTTGTCCTCCAGGTTTAAGTACACGAAAAGCTTCTTTGAAAACTTGACTTTTATCAGATGCTAAATTGATCACACAATTGGAAATTATCAAGTCAACTTGATTATCAGCTATTGGTAAGTGTTCAATTTCACCTAATCTAAATTCAACATTCTCATAACCATTCTTTGCAGCATTTGTTCTCGCTAAATCAATCATTTCATGTGTCATGTCCACACCAATAACCTTTCCTTGTTTGCCTACTTTGTTTGCTGCCAAGAAGCAATCTATACCTGCACCAGATCCTAAATCAACTACTACATCCCCTTCTCGAATTTTTGCTAAAGCGACTGGATTGCCTGATCCCAAACCTAAATTGGAATCCTTAGGTATACTACTCAATTCTTCTTTTGAATAAAAAGGAGATTGACCTTTGGAGGTTGATGTTTCCTCTTGTTGAGTGGAGGTATTCAACTTCCCTGATGCAATATTCTTATATTGCTCTCTTATTTCTTTTCTGGCTTTCTCTTGTTCTATTGTGCTTGTAGTTTCGCCAGATTCTCCTCCACAGCATTGATATGTTTTGGTTTTTTGGGTCATTTTTATCTTACACCATTTTTTATTTGGGAATAATCATCAAGAATATTCCTTAGGAATATTTCTATTAAATATTCTTTCGGCACAAATATTTATAAGGTTTTCTGTAGATTAAAGATACAACAAACAAAGTTGTGATATCATCATGATAGGGAAAGACATCGATGTAACCCCAATGGAAGCATTTTTCCTAATGGTGTTAAACGGTCAGAAATCATTATCAGGCTCTGAAATAGTCCAAAATATACGAGATAACCTAGGTTTAAATTGGACACCTTCAGCTGGAGCAACGTATAAGATTTTACAATCAATGGAGAAAAAAGAGCTGATATTCGAAACTACTCATAAAGAAGATAGAGAAGACCAACGTATTAGAACCTACATGCTAACAGATAAAGGAAAGGAAACGCTTCCAATAATAACTAAACGGA
>JAEORM010000151.1 GCA_016840905.1 Candidatus Gerdarchaeota archaeon
CGCTGGGATCATCAAATTCAGAAAGCATATTTTGATGACGACCTTAAAGCATCTAAAGCAATAGCTACTCTATTTCGGAAAGGAACAACTGTTACAAAAATACAGCGTGCATTTAGTGTCGGTGCTTTTGGCATGAAAGAACAACGACGATTAGTTCCTACGCGATGGAGTATAACTGCAGTTGATAGTATAATCTCAAACGATATGATTCAAAAAATCAAAACATATCCTGAAATCAACGAATATCGTATCTATGAATCCCAATATTTGGACAACAGATTCGAAATACTAATGATACCTAAAGAATGGAGTTATGAGGCAATGGAAGCTTGGTATCCGGGCACAGTCTGGAATCCTAACAGCAATAACATACTACTTTTTGGAGACTCGGAAGGTTATACTGGGAGAAAAACATATGCCAGCATCGGTGGATGCTATTACGCTGCCCGTTTAGCGGTCGGAGAACTGCTACTAAAGGAAAGGAAGCAAGCAGCAGTAATAGTGCTAAGAGAAGCACATTCTGGGTACATAATGCCGGTAGGAGTTTGGCAGGTAAGAGAAAACGTCAGAAACGCTGTAAATCAAAACCCACATAAATTTAGTACTCTCGAAGAAGCACTAAAGCAAATAAGTAAACAGTTCCAGATTCCAATTAAGCAATGGATAGAAAAGAGTAGCTTATTAAGAAATGAACTTTTCCAAAAAAGAATAACAGATTACTTCACTAAACATTGAATGTTTAACTGATTACTTCACTATTCTGAATGACCTTTCTGAATAGCTTTCCACCGTCATTGTATTCTCCTGTAATGTATTGGAATCCTTGTTCAGCTAATCGTTTTGCGCGCGCGCAAGGGGCGTCCATAAAACATGTTAAGAACTAAAAATTTTGAAACTTTACATCTATCTGATTTTACTTTCTTATTCGTTCAAGAACCGATAATTTGTTTCTTCTAGAGTTTCTATTGCTGTTAGCCAAAGAATGTTAAAATAGTCTTGAAAAATTTTGGTGAGATGAATGTTGTTAGACCACAATAATGGAGAATCAGTTAAACTCTCTTTTGGGAATAAAGCGAAGAATATTTCTTTCTTATCGTTAACTGAAAGAAGGGTATCTGGTGTATCGAGTAAAAATCTTATTTTAAATAAATTATTCCCAAAGGATGCACTAATAGGTAATAGTATTTCAGATTTGTTTTTAGGTACGTCTATGATAAATCTACAATTTACTCCTCTTTTTACAGCGTTTTTTAATTCTTCACCGATTTTATTCATAGTTTCATTATATCTTTTCCATGTAGTAATAACATCTAAACTAGCTTGAAGTTGATTGGTAGCTATTTTTCTCACTCGTATGTTATACTCATTTGATGGTATTAATTTGAAGTCAGATTTGTTATCATCTAAACTTGTGGTTTGATTTTTTATTTTTTGAAGCAAATCCTTTGCTTTTCTATTTAGAATATCATGCTCTCTGTCTTTTTTTTCAACCATAATTTTTATACAATCTTCAAGTGGTATAGCAGAGAATTTTATTGGTCTAGATATTGTTGATGTTACTAATCCTTTTTCTTGAAGTTGGGACATAATTGTGTAAATTTTGGGTCTAGGAATTTTTGAAAATTCTGCTAAAGTCTGAACTGAAGAAGTTTCAAAATTAAATAGTGCGTACAAAATTTTTGCTTCATTTTTAGTTAATCCTAAACCTTGAAATGTCAAAATATCATCTTTTAAAGTAGCCAAATTTTGTTTACCTTAAATAATTATTCTAAATTTCTATTATATAATATTGAAGGATGTTACTTCCCATGGGAGTAACAAAATATTAAGAATTTTTTGAGATATACAAATTTTTAAGGTGAAAAAAATGGAAAATCCAAAAAGAAAATTGACAGTAATAACTACAATTATTCTTTTAATGACTTCTACTATCATGGTGATTGCAAATGTACCAGTTCAATCACAGCCCTCTGCCCAACAGCCAATAGCTGGACCATTACCATCTGGAGTAACACCCAGCGAGACAGTTGATTTAATAGGCGCATTTCTCAGCGTAACACCCAGCGTTGTAGGTGAGAACCAGCCAGTACTTGTTAACATGTGGATTATACCCGCTATAGATAGAAATAGAGCATTAGTTGGAGCCTTTCAAGTCACAATCACTAAACCAGATGGAACTACAACTGTTATTGGTCCTATTGACTCTTATTGTGGTGATGCTACTGCATGGTTCGATTGGCCAGCTGACCAAGTTGGCACTTGGAAATTCAAACTTGACTTTCTTGGAATGTACTTCCCAGCAGGATATTACTA
>JAEORM010000152.1 GCA_016840905.1 Candidatus Gerdarchaeota archaeon
AATTTCTTTGTATTTTACTTGGCAATTATATGATTGCTCAAAAACTACCATCTTTGTATAATATTCTTTCATCTTTAATTGTTTCAGATTAAGATTTTATCTTATCAAATATGTCTAAAAAAACAGGAAAAATGAAAAACAATCTTCTTACTTATTCCAAATCAGAAACCTTCTAAAATGATAGAGCTAGCACCTTATTTGTAAAAGGTGCAATCATCTTGCCTAAAAAACGAAAACTTGTTTTGACTGTCCATAAAGATATAGCTTTTCGTTATGATAAACCATATTGGAAGGTGTCTGTTTACAGTGAGCCAAAATTTCCCACTGATCAATATGCGTTTCCTATCAGAAATCAGAGTAATTCTGCTGAAATCTTTGATGATGATTATATTAAATTTCCATGTGCTTCATGTATGTCTAATAAAACAACATTAATTTGGGCAGATGAATGTCTCACTAATGCTGGTGGAACGAAAGATTACGAGATTAAATGCACTAAATGTGGTCTCTATTCCTTTTATGAAGGGCAGGAATTCAGCTAATTTTTCGTTTTATGACCTTAGAGTAGGAAATTGAATCCTTTTCTAATTCAAAAGGGATTTATAACTCATCTTTCCATCTCAAACAGATAGTACTAAATGGTAAATCAATTAGTTTCCTATTTCTGCATTGAATAGATATAGTGTGTACCATTTTTTTTATATTTTATTTGTAAATTAAGTTCATTTAAAGAAAAAATCTTTTAAAGAAGAATTACAAGTGCTAGTATAAGGTTGTTAAAATGTTCACCTTACTTACTCATCAAGAATTTGCTTGGCGCGATTGGTTCTAATCCTTCTAGATGAGATAAGAGTGAACAAGTGACAATTTTCCTATTCTAGGAGGTTTTTAATTGACAAATGAAATGAATTTGAGTATTGATACCTTTGCGGGAAAAATATTAGATTATAATCGAGCTATGCTTGAATTTGGTATTCAGGATATAGGTAAGATAGTTGACTCTCTCCCTGCGAGCATGCACCATACTTATCTTCGAAGAGGATTAATGTTTGGTCACACGGATGCTGAAAAGATCTTTGATGCAGCAAGGAGTAAGAATCCTTTTGCTGTAATGACAGGTATAAAACCCACAGGTCACTATCATATTGGTTCACTCATTACTTGTAATGAGGTTCTTTATTTCCAATCTCTGGGTGGGAAAGTCTATTTTTGCATAGCTGATATGGAATCTTACCTTCATAATGGTGTTCCTTTAACAGAAGCTCATCACACAGCAATCGATAATATAGCTGATATTCTAGCTTTAGGTTTAGATCCTGACAAGGCAATAATCTACAAACAATCGGAGGAGACGAATGTATTGCGTTTAGCATCACAATTTAGCCGTAATGTCACCTATAATATGATGAAAGCTATTTATGGTGAGCAATCTTTCGGTGCTTATCAAAGTGCCCTCATTCAAGTAGGAGATATTCTTCTACCACAGCTTCCAGAAAATGAAGGACCAATATTAACAGTAACACCTGTTGGTTTAGAACAAGCACCTCATGCACGACTTACTCGAGATATTGCCAGAAAACAAGAGCATCAAGAACAATTTGGTTTTGTTATGCCATCTTTTACTTTCCATAAAATACTTGGTTCCTTAAATGGTGGTGAGAAAATGTCAAAAAGTGCTGGAAATGATTTCATTCTAACACTATCTGAAACAGAAAAATCATTGAAAAGCAAAGTAGCTAGGATATTTACCGGTGGAAGAGATACTAAAGAAGAGCAACGAAAACTAGGTGGGCAAATAAACAACTGTCGAGTATTTGACTTGTTTAAATTTTATTTTACTGACGATGATAAAGAATTGACCAAGATAGAGACAGACTGCAAATCAGGAGCAATTTTATGTGGTGATTGTAAAAAAGACTTGATCCAAAAAGCAAGTTGTTTTATGGTAAAGCACCAACAAATTAAGGAGTCAAAAATGGATTTAGCTAAGCAACTGGTTGAGAAAGAAGAGAAAGAGTAGAAGAATTAAAGTTTCAAAGTAATTTTGTTCTTCAACTCAGTTTGACTTGAACAGCTATTATTTCTTCTCTTTTTTCTTATAACTAGTTCCTAGTGGGTCATAAGGCACCCACATGCGTTTTGAAATTGTTCGTTCAGGTATTGTTCCACCAAATTTCTCCCTTTCGGTTCGAATTATTGTTATTCTTTTTTCTTCTTCCTCAAAAGCTTCTTTTGTAATATCGAAGATTACGTTATTTTCTTCTATTTCTAGAATCAATTTACAATCAATTGGTACTAAAACATTCTTTTTGAACCTTTTATTTACAAGAACAATTACATAAAAAGTTCTTACTTTGATCGTTTTTCCCAAGATTTTGTCGATTCTAGTAATCTTCCCCAATTCAATATTGTTTTTATCAACAGCCATTTTTCCTATTAATTTATTATAATCGATCTGCCATCACCTCATTACATAGCTTCTCCTTTTGATAAGCTTCCACATTATTACAACTGCTTGGAAGATTTCTTTGGATGATATTTTCCTATAAAAATGAATGAAGCAAAATCAAAAGAAGTTGCTTATAGTTAAATTTGTCATTTAATTATTTATAATTAATTAAATACCAATTGATTTTTTGATGGCAACTACTTTTTAGATACAATTATTTCTTTCGTTCCTTGCTTTTTTGAGATAATCGGTAGGGATCATAGGCAAATCCAAGGTTTCCCTTTACTTGGTGAAATCCTGTATCACCTGTATAGATTTCCCGTTCTGCCTTAATTTTTTTCAATCGTTTTGTTTCAAGATCAAAATCTTCTTTTGAAATATTAAACCAGGCATATGACCCATCCACTTTGAGCAATTTTTCAACTTCAATTGGTACGGTGAAATCTTTCTTGAATGGTTTTCGAATTAAAATTATTACATAAGGAATATGTTTTTTTATTGTTTTCCCTGGTAGTTTATCTATCCGAATTATTATCCCCAATTTATTGCTTTCTTTATCAGCTGCGATTTTTGAAATTAATTTTTCATAATTCAAAATTATCTCCTAAGTTATGTTCAGTAATTTCATATAAATTAATATCTTAATTACTTCAAACTTCTGTCATTATTTGTTGCTTTAGCGTTCTATTTTCAATGATTACTGTAGCAATAATACCCAAAGCTACCAGAAACATTCCGATATAAGCAGACCAATGTGTTGGTGTTTCACTAAAAATCGCATAAGCAAGTAAGGTGGAACCAAACATTTCGCCTAATGCTGTTACAGTTATAACTGGTGCTCGAACATAACCTAAACTATAATTGTAAAGGGTATGTCCTAAACAAGAAGGTCCTAAAGCTAAAAGAAAGAAAAACAAGAAATGTTGCCAATTTAATCTTATTACAGTTAAAGTCTCAATATGTAAGGAAGGAATTAAGCTCAAACCATTATACCCAAGTAAATAGATTAGAATGAAAATAGTACACATTCCATAAACAATAGTTGTGTAAGCAAAAATATCCAATTTCTCCCTCTTTTTCCGACCAATAACAAAATAAGCTGCTGCTGAAATACCTCCAAGTAATGCTAAAAGATCGCCAATCAAGGTTGATAATCCACCAGAGGATTCTTGTAAGACAAGGTCAGCTATACCAACTACAATTGCACCACTGATGGAGAAAATTATTGCTATTACTTGTAACCAACTCGCACGTTCTTTAAGAAAAATAATTGAAAAAATTAACGTAAATAACGGCATTAGATATGCAATTGTTACAGAGCTGGCAACTGTAGTCATTTGTAAAGATTGATTCCAACTTATGAAATGAACCGCTAACATAAATCCCGCAAGTGATAGCAAGGGCATATCTTTCTTAAAATCAACCTTCTTGAATTGTTTAAGATTTCCAGTAAAAACTGCTCCTAAAAACATTCCTCCTGTAGCAAATAACAAACGCCAAAAAGCAATAACGGAAGCATTAGCAGGTACTACACCAGGCCAGAAAGTTGAAACATCTTTTCCCGCTAATCGTATAAGTATTGAAGCAAAAGAAGTCATAATCATAGCTACAGCAATAAGAAAGAAGACATGTTTTGGAATAGTCTTTAATTTCGAGAAATCAGCTTGTTTTTGTAGTTCTTGGGAATCAAGTTCTTTTTGATTAGATACTTCTTCTGTCAAGGTAATTATTAGATTGATTTTACATAGTTAAATTATTCCCTCAATTCAATTTAGAGAGAAGATTATTCGTTTAATTCACTAAAAGTCTCCGTTATATCTCTGATGTTTTCCCTTATTACGTCAGAAACTTCTTTAGTACGATCAATAGCCATGGTAGTTCTTTGTGAAATGCTAGCAATTTGCTTTCTTATAACTTCTTCCAAGTCATCAACTGATTTTTGAAATGTTTCAGCAATTTCAAAATTGCTCTTATTAGATAATTCAAATTGCTTTCTAGCAAAAAGGGTTGCTTCTCGTTTAACCTTTTGAAAAACACGATCAAAATCGTCCAACATTTCAGAAGTCAATCTATC
>JAEORM010000013.1 GCA_016840905.1 Candidatus Gerdarchaeota archaeon
AGCTTTTTAATGATTAGATATATTTCTTTCTTATTAAGATCCGTTACAAATAATTCTTCCATTCTTTGTCTAAATTCTTTTGTCATTAAATCTGAATCCAAAAAATGGTTTGCTCTAATATTATAACGTAAAGCAATTATTTCAAACAAATCTCTTTTCAAATTTTCAATTTCATTTAATACTCGCCAAAAATTTTCTCGAGATAAAGCAATAATGGCAGTATTAACATAATGCCAACTTCCACTTACATAATATTCAAGTTTTGGTGTTCTATTTTTTTTCTCTAATAATTCCCAGCTTTCTTTCATAATTTTTTCTAATTTGTCTGTTTTATCAAAAGCAATTTTCCAATTTTTCCTTTTTGCAGTAATGTTATTAATATCTTGGAAACCAATATTAAGTTCTAGGAAATCTTCTGTAAAAAATCCTAGTAGTAAACTTACAGAACTGTAATGTTCTTCAAAACTATGAATAATTTCTAGTGAATCAATAATTTTCTTCTTCCAATCTTTGAATATAGTTAGCAAGTCATGTTCTTCAAAAGTTACTATAGCAAGATCTATGTCAGAATATTCATCTTCAAAATTATAGGCTCCTGAACCAACCTTAATTACTCCAGCAATTCTGGGATCTTCTTTAAGATTATCAATTAAATAATTCAATATTTCCAATCTTCGCTCTGGAGTGAAAATAATGACTTTTAATTTGTTAGATTTCATATTTTCATATTCTAATATTTCCTTAAATTATTTGTCAGATTTCTGAATATTCTTTAAGAAAATTGGGCGATATTAGGTAACACTTCTGTTTACAATACTCAATAGTATGCTTTCGCCTAAAAATTCTTAAAGTGAAATACTATCATTAATAAAGTTTGGCGATAAAAATAATTTTTCTAGTGAAAAAATAATGAGTGCGGAAATGAAAGTAAATGACTCTATGAAAAGTCAAGCAAAACGATTTGTGTCTCTTGATTTCGCTCGAGGAATAGCTATTTTTCTAATGTTATTTCTTCATATAGTACAAAGGACACTTGATATAAATGGATTATTTGCTAAGATTAATGATGTTCCAATAATAAACCTATTAGCACTGGTTCTGATACCCTTTTTTGGCGGGTTGGCTGGTTTTTTCTTATTGGTTTCAGCTGCAAGTAATATGGTGAGTTTCTATCGTGATTTAGAGAAAGGTAAATCCATTCGTGGTCTGGTTTTGAAGCAAATTGTTAGTGGTTTCCTATTACTAATATTTGCTTATTTGAATGAAGGGATTATTGGGTATAATGGTATCTTTGGCAGTTTCTTCTGGAATCTCGATAATCCAGCTGCAACAAATTGGCAATTAATTCTCTATCGTTGGAATTTCTTTGAAACAATTCACACTATCGCTTGGTGTTTGATCATCAACGGTTGTGTCCAAGGTTTATTGTCTCTTAAAGAAAATTGGAAGAATACTCGAGATATGATTATTTCCTATATTGCTTTTGCAGTTATTGTTGTTTGTTTAACTCAACCAATTTGGGATTTAGTTAATTATGTCATTCCTGGTTATCCTTTTGGAACAACACTGCCAAGTGGAAATCCTTTATATCTACCAGAGATTGGTACAGATACTTTTTGGCAAGTTTTTCGAGCACCTTTTCTGAATCCATTAGCTGCTCAAATGGAACCAATCTTTCCATATTTAGCTATCTCATTTGTAGGTAGTATCATTGGTATTGTTATTTCTCAACCTAAGGATAAAGTTTCCAAAAAATTCCCTCGAAATACACTTATTGTTGGAGCTGTTATGTTTGTTGGTGGATTAATAGGCATCTTTGTTGTTGTTATCAAAGTATTTTCTACTAATTATCCTAATGCTGATGGGTTTGATGCTTTTATTGAACTTTATATGAATTTTCCAAACCATCGAGCATGGGATCCTGATTTTATACGTCAAATTGGTTCAACAGGAGATTACTTGGTTGTTCCTATGTATGCTTGGTTAGGACAATTCTTTGCTGTTAATGGTTTTAGTTTGATGCTATTGATGGTTTTATTTAGATTAGTTGAATTTCGTGGAAAAAGTCATTCTTTTGCCAAAAATACTAAAATTATCAGACGTTTTGGTACTATCGCTTTCACTAATTATAACAATCAATGGTTTTTCTTTATTCTCTTTTATTTAGTATCATTAGTTATTATGCCTAATCCTTATGATTTACTTCCTTGGTATGGTGTTGGTTTAGTTTTAATTTTCACTTATGCATTATATATTCTAATTTTATTTGGTTGGGAAAAGATAAAATATATTGGTTCTCTGGAATGGGTCATTAGAACCATTACGAACAATGTTGTACCAACTAGAAGAAACTCTTTTGATCCCTCTGTCAAATGGTGGCAAAAAGGGCAAATCGATGTTGAACGAACTTTCTATAAAGCGAATTGGATAGATTTTGTTGAACCTACTGAAAAGAAAAGTGAAATTCCTGAAAGTTCTGATTTAAAACAAAAAGATGAATCAAAATTAGCTTTAAAATTATCAATAATAGGACTAGCTTCATTAATTTTCATTTTATTGAATATAGTTTCTTTAGTTATTGCAATTAAAGCAAGAAAAACTGAAGGTAAGAATAAACAAAATACAGCTGCATTAACTATCTCGATTACAGGTGTAGTGTTACTCGCTACTTTTCTAATTATCTCATCTATTCTTCCAATTGGATTGTTAGGCTTATTTTAAGCCTTTTTTCATTTTTTCTTATAAATCATTAATTCCTAAAAAATATAATATAAATGGAAATCATTTTATTTTTTAATTAATTCTATTTCAAGAGGTTAATATTTTGGTTGAGATTGATGAAGAAGAATTAACTGAAAAATTAGACCCTATTTTATCAATGCCAATTGTTTTTTCAGTGATTAGTAATCCAAAAAGAAACGATTTCTTTTATGTTTCTACAGAAAAAAAAGGTGCTCCATACGCTTTTTGGTGGAAAGATGAAAATGATATAAAGCAAATAACTGAAGACCCCCATCAGGACATAATCACAATTCATCCTGATAAGCCTTTAATGATAATAAAGAAGGATCTAGGCGGAACAGAAAACTATGATCTATACTTATTGGATATTACAGTAAAAGGATCATTGAAGCAAATTACCAAAAATCCAATTGGTAATATTTCAGATGTTTATTGGATTGATGATAGTAATTTGTTGGTTATTGGTTTTGATAATGAATCTTATTATGTTAAGAGAATCAATTTGGGTGGTCAAATGATTGATATCTACAAAACAGAGGAGCAGATTTTAAATTCAGATTATGATCAAGAAAGGAAATTACTTGCTGCTGCTATAGGTAGAAGATTTACAAAAATTGCTGTAATAGATATCGAGTCTTCTAAAATAAAAGAATTGATTAAATTTAGTAAAGATTCTCTGTGTAGTTTCCCTGCTTTTTCAAAAAAATGTCAACTTGCTTATATGGATGATAGTCAAAAAACATATGATGAAATTTGTATTCAAGCAACCATCAATTCTAAGGAAATTAAGCGATTTAAGGTACCGGGATTTGTTGGATTTTGGCCATTTGACAAAGGTGCTATTCAATGGATTGATGAAGAACAATTAATTGTTTTTGTAGGAAAATATGGTCGTGTATCATTATTCATTTTAGATATCAAAAAAGATACCTGGACTGAAATTGTTCCTGAAGATCTTTCTGTATCAAACGGTGTTGTAACCAATGATGGGATTGTTTGGGTTGGTAGTTCATTAAAACAACCAAAAATAGTTTATAAATTTAAAGATAATGAAAACATCAAACTTTTTGAAATGGGTAAAGAACCAATCAATTTTACAATTGAAAATCATTGGTATGAATCATATGATGGACGAAAAATCCAAGGTTGGCTTGTTAAAAATCCTGATCCTAAAGCACCATTAGTGATTTATTGCCATGGTGGACCTACTGCAGCAAATATAAATGATTGGGATATTTTCATTATATCTCTCGTTTTAGCTGGATTCAATGTTTTCGCTCCAAACTTTAGAGGTAGTACAACATTCGGAACAGAATTCAAGGATTTAAATATAGGTGAATTTGGTGGTGGTGATGTAAAAGATGTCCTATATGGAGCAAAATATATCCAAAAGATATTGGGTTATGAAAAATTACCTTTTGTTTTTGGTGCTTCTCATGGTGGATTTCTAACTTTAAGAGCATTGACTACTCAACCTGATGATTGGTTGGGTGGAGTAGCATGGGTGCCAATGGCTGATCTAGTAGAAGCCTATGAAATGGCAAACAGTCATTATAGGTCATTTTTAAGACATTTCTTAAAAGGATCACCTAAGGAACAACCTGAATTATACAAAGAACTTTCACCAATAACCTATGTAGCTAACTTAAAAGCACCTTTGTTTATTTACCACGGAGCAAATGATTCAAGATGTCCAGCTGTTTCTGTTAGAAGATTTTATGATGAAGCTAAAAAAAGAAATTTACCTATTGAACTAATAGTTGCTGGAGATGAAGGACACAAGGCAATTGATGTTGAAGGTTTGATTGGAGTTCTCAAAAAATCAGTAAAGCATCTAATGTCTTTACTATGATTTTTTTTATTTTTTTATAAAAAATCTATTATACATCTTCTTACAACAACCTATTCTTTATAATAGGTATAGTAATTTAGTTGAAAACATTATTGATAATTTAAATTCAATCTTTTTTATCATATAAAATAACATTTACCAATATTACTTTAGAATTATCATTAAGATTTAATTTTTTAGCAATATCTATGACAAATAAATCATCTCTTATATCTATTATTGTATTATCATTCTGTTGGATAAGATTAATGTGAGAATCCATATTCATTTCTATTCTTGTCTCACCTTTGAAATTGAATAATCTTAAAACAGCTAATTTTTCAAGTGTTTGTAAAGTATTATAGAGAGTGGAAAAACTTACCATGGGCATTTTTTCTTTTAATATATCATAAAAGCTATTAAGACTGAGATGGTCCTGAGCATTTTTAACAAGAATTTGAATAATTTCTCTTCTTTGTGGAGTTGTTTTATATCCACTTTTCTTTAATTTTGTCAATATAATATCTAACATACATTCTCTAGGAATTTCTCTTTTAAATAAATTCTGAAAGATATCATTTAATCGACAATTATTTTTAAATAGATTTAATTTCTAAATAGAAATCATTTTAAATTACCGATTTTATTATTAAATGATTACTATGGCAAAAGTTGCTAGAGAAGTTGTTGAAGAAGCAGGAGTAGATGTTGAAAAATTACTACACTTACTAGTAAAAAATGCTGCTGCTGAATTA
>JAEORM010000153.1 GCA_016840905.1 Candidatus Gerdarchaeota archaeon
AAGAATCCCTTGACTGGAGTTCAAATCTCCACGGGTCTACCATTTCTCTTATTCTTTCTTAAATAAAAGATAGTAATATAACTTAAAAAAGAAAAAAACCGAATAATCTGTTAAATCGGTTATATTTTTCTAGAAACCAAAGAATATCCAATAAATGAATACACCTAAACCAATGATTGCGAGAAAATTGAGAATACCAAAGATAAGTGAAGCTGTCATTACTCCTTTTCCTGCTCCTTGTGATTTACCCATTTGAAATTTTCACCTCCTATTAATGAAGTGATTTTTAAAATTATTAAAATATTCGCCAAAACTTCTTCTCTTTTTAAAAATTGAAATAAATGAAATCACCTTAAGATATGAGGTTCTTCTTTCACGCTAAATTCGCAAGCCTTCAAAGGAAGTTTACCTTGCCTAAGCTTTTCACTTGCGAGGAAACTGATGATGATTGTTTTCTTTTTCACTAGAGAAATAACATCCCTGAATCCTTTTCTTGAACGAGATTTTTTCCCATCTTTTATTTCTCACAAAAATTTATCATTGTTCATAATGAATTGAACAGAATCACCAATGATGGTGAAACGTATCTGCTTTTCCCAAAGGTAGTCAGTGATAGCTTTATCTGTTTTATACTCAGCGAATTTATCATTAGATAGAACCAAGCCTTGCTCATCCAAAGTATACTTGAGAACGAGCTTATCATCATCGACACCAAAAGGAGCTTGAATAACAATCTTTTGTCTAATCAATTGTTCAAATTGGACAGGATCATCGATATCTCGCCACAAACCAGCTTTAACAATGAAATGGATTTTCGTGAAACCCTTTTCCAAAAGTTTATGATATATTAGCAATATTCTTGCAATTTGAGGTTTTTCTCTTTTATTAATAATAGCTACATTATTCCCATCAATGAACACTGGTTGATTATAGAATGTTAGCTTGTTCTTGTATTCTTGGACTTGTTGCTGGACCTTCTTTTTATGAGGGGCCAAATGACTTGCTTTTTCTAACGCTAACAGACCTCGTTCTTTCTGGTTGTTCTCGAGTAAAAAGATGCCAAAATTCAACCAATAATTGCTATCCTCTTTTTCTAAACAAATAGCTTGTTTAAAGCAATCATAGGCTTCTCGTGGGTTTTGCACTAGTGAATAACAAAGAGCTAAATTATTCCAGTAAGGAGCTTCTTTAGGAAGGATTTTAACAAGTTCAGAAAAATACATGATGGCTTGGGGGTATTTCTTATGCTCCATGGAATGCCTGGCAAGGATTCGTAACACAGCATAATTTTGCGGTTCTTGCTTGAGTATTTGTTCACAACAACGGATAAGCTTCTTCTTCTTATCAGCTAATTGGTAACAAGGTATTAATCGTAGAAGTGTTTGTAAACGTTCAGGATCAAGCTGTATTGCTTTTTCATAATAATCTGTTGCTCGAAGAAAATTACCTCGTTTCTGATAAACGAAACCTATTTGATCATAATACTGAGGATTTGTAGGTTCTAATTCAATTGGTTTTTCTAGGTATTTGAGTGCTTCATCATACTGGTCAAGATGAGTATGGATCATTCCAACCATGGAAAGAGCATAAGTATCATCGGGAAATTGCTCTAATCGTTGTGAAAAGGTTCGCATTCCAACATCGAAATCACCCTCCAATATTAGCAGTAAACCTTCTCGATCAAATAATATATCCTTGATGTCGAATTTACTCTCTTGGGAATCGGTCATGCAATCTCCGCAACTCACTTTCTTTATACCACTCTCTAGTAAATTTGTTTAAAAACCACTAATTGTTTAAGAATTTCACCATTTTTAGTTTTTTAAAAAAAATGTTCCTAAGATAATCTTAGGAATGGTGAATCTCCTAAAATTCACAACGCTTATTTTTTACTTATCAAATTTTCCTCATTTTTTACGTATTTAGATATTAAATAATCATATTAATATTCTAGCGCAGTCAAATTTTTTCTTATAAAATACTAATGTGAATTCTATGATCAAAAAAACTAATATTTTGTTAATTGCTTTTATGATGCTATCTGTTAT
>JAEORM010000154.1 GCA_016840905.1 Candidatus Gerdarchaeota archaeon
AGTCTCCTTTTATGTGTTTTCTTGTTCTCCAACTTGTTTCCACTTCTAAACCTACTACAGGTAATTTTTTACCAATTTGTGGGACAGATTCCTTCAAAACAAGATACCATACAAAGTCAACTCTACCCCCATTCGTAGGTACTTCTTTTTCTTGGACTAATCCAAGTTTAGATGCAATCTGCTCTAGTTTGGTAGCATACTCCTGCTTTAGTTTATTGAAATCTAATGATTTGTCAAACTCTTCTTTGGATATTGGCATCACAATTCATACAATAGTAGTTGTCATTTAGAATAAAGATTTGTTGCAATTGCTTCTTGGGAATCAAATTGCGTATATTACGAAAAACGCGCGCTATTGCTATCCACAATTTTAACTAAAAAACTAAGTATTACTTATGCACCATTAATTACACTCTAAAGTATTGTATCGTAACATTTAATATATTATTTAACATAACCAATAAAGAGTAACATATGAAATAGAAATGAATGCGAAAAAAAGGAGAATATCTAAATCAAAGTAATTTGGAGGGGATTTTTGATTTTAAAACTTGAGCAAAATGAGCAAGTTATATTGGATAACAAATTTCCTAAATCTAAAATGAAGTTAGTATTGACTAACAAACGTTTAATAATTCAGGAGAAAAAGAAAATTAGTGAAATTTCTCTTGAACAAATAAAGAGAGCAAATGGAGTATTGGATAGTCGGACATCATGTTCAAGTTTAATTTTAGACCTGAAAGATGGTGAACAAATACAGGTTACATTTGAAATCCTCAGCGGTGGACAAGTAATTCCTGAAGAAAGTAAAAAAATTACGGACAATTTTTTAATCGAAATTAATCAACAAATCAAAGATGGATTGATTAATGAAAACTGTCAATATTAATCTGCGCTTTTTGAATTGCTAAAATTGTTAGAATATAACTCATTAAAAGAAGAAATCTTTGTAGTTGATGTATGGAGGAATTATGTGGATATTACTGGATAGCAGGTAGCTTTGTTCCAATTTATTTCAAAATGTTCTTTAAATGTAATTAGCAGTTGTTTGTTGTTTGTCCATAATGATCTGGCGCATTTCACAGGAGGTTGACTAGTGAGCAACATTATGGCAAGTTCGTTATCACAAATAGCTCCATACGGCTCCAAGCAATCATAACATATTTTCATTCTGATGTTGGGATAATTAAACAGATGTTGAAACTGTTGTACTCTCATTGAAAATTCATCATCGTCTCCAACGGATCTGTCTAACAACCATCGTACTTGAACACCATTTTTTAGTAATGTATCGTAAATTTCCCAAATTGGATCATCTTTAGGTTCCCTTTGTTCAGTGCAAATAATGTCCACACCTTTTTTTACTGTTTTAAGGGTTTTTTCCCATAATCTACAAAAAACTTCTGAACCTGAAGGATACAATTCAAAAAATTCTTTTTTTTCGTTATTTTTGTGTTGAACAAAAACGTCAGAATTTTTAGCAAACTTTTCAAGCCCATTTAACATTTTGTTGAATTCAATTTTTTTTCTATTAATCATTATAGACATGGCAATTGACAATGGAAGAGGATAATATGTTGTTGGAAGCCCTATCTGCTTTTTAACTAACTCTAATTCTTCTAAGTCTTTCATTGCTTTGTTAGCATTTGATCTTTCAATATTGGAAATTTCAGAAATTTTTTGTATACTACCTTGACCTAACTCAAGTAAAGATATGAACACTCTAGCTTGCATGCTAGTCAAGCCCGCGTTCTTAAAGAAATTAATATTTTCTTCATTCAGCAAGATTGAAGTCGATTTTGTTCCCCCAAAAACTCTATTTAAATAAGAAATCGTTAAAAAATTTGCGGTCATCGGGTGAGTAATTTACCCACGCTCAATTTTATAGGCTTGTTTTAAAGAGAAACATTTTTCATAGAACAAAAAAGAAAGGATGAAAAATGCCTAAAGAAAAACCGAGATCAAAATTTTCATTGATAATGATTACAATTCTATTGACTACTTCGTTCTTTGCGTTATATACCTTTGATTCAGTAAAAGCTCAACTTGCTGCTGAACAGCCAGTAAGCGGACCTTTACCAGCAGGAGTTATTGTAGATAATACTGTTGATACTTATGCGTATATGAGTGCTAGACCTTCACTACTGGGTCTTGGTCAGATTTTCCTAGTAAACATGTGGACCTCACCTTCAACTCACGTTGAAAGATTTCACCCAGATTACCAAGTGACTATTACAAAGCCAGATGGAACACAAACCGTCGTTACTATGGATTCTTATTGTGCAGATGCTTCAAACTGGTTTGAGTGGATAGCTGACCAAGTTGGAACATGGACACTCAAATTTGAATTTAGAGGAACATATTTTCCAGCAGGACAATACTACAACGGCTACATTGTAACAAACTCATCAGGTGCGTTACTTGGATCAGCATATTACCTACCAAGTTCAGCCACAGAATTTACAATAACCGTGCAAGAAAATATTGTACCTTCATGGCCCGATTCACCCCTTCCAACAGACTATTGGACACGACCAATACCTCCAGAACACAGAGAATGGTGGTCCATTGCAGGAAACTTCCCATGGTTTG
>JAEORM010000155.1 GCA_016840905.1 Candidatus Gerdarchaeota archaeon
ATGTTATTGATGAAAATGTGAATAGTCTTAAATTAATGATGGCTCTAAATAGAGCAATCAAATTATTGAATTCATTAGGCAAACACAATTTCGGAGAGACTGCTTTGTTTCCTATTTCACTCTTAATGATTGAACATCGAGTAATTGAGAGAATGATTAGAATAACTAGGTTAAAACTTGAAGAGTTTAAAAGAACAACCGTACCAAGTGAAGCATTCATTGACGCTTTGGTAGATTTTATTCGTACCTATGCTGACCAAAACCATCATGGAAAAGAGGAAGGTATTCTGTTTCGGGATCTTAAGAAAAAGACAATCTCAATTGAACACAAAAAAATTATGGGCGAACTGCTACAGGAGCATATCATTGGAAGAAAGACTACTAGTCAGCTTGAAACAGCTAAAATCCGTTATTTCTCTGGCATAAAGGAAGACTTAAGCGTGATATTGGAGAAAATGCAATTCCTTGTTAACTTGTATCCAAGACACATTGAAAAAGAAGACAAGCATTTCTTTCTGCCAGTTATGACATATTTCTCTTCTGAGGAGTTAGACAAGATGTTAGAAGAAGAACACATGTTTGATAGAAAAATGATTCATAGAAAGTACAGTGAAGTTGTTAGAACTTTTGAAGAAAACATGGGAGTCACTTTTTCAATGTCAAAAAATTGGTTAGATTATCTGTAAATTATCTGGCTGGCAAATAGAACATGAATCTCAAACACGCGAGATTCCAGCATATTCGGACTTTTTCGTTTCAACACACTTTTTAATCTAAAACAGTTCATTAGATACAGTTTCAGCATAATAATTTGGAGGGATGCTTGTGGATTTTGTCTGGAATAAACCAGTTATAACTTTCTACAGAGAAAGAATCCCACGTGAGAAGGAACCTTTTGTAGTTGTTAAAGCAAAGAAATTGGAAGTGTCAAAATCTGAGAAGGAAGGCTACGAGGGAATAATCAGTTCTTTCTTTCCTCTTATGGGTAATCTTGACCGCCTTTCCTCAGTTGAGGGAAAACAGGACCATTATGTTATCTGTTGGTTTGACGATAAAATAGACGATCTGAATGAATCCTTTAGAAGATTTACTGGAGTTACTTTTTCTTCTGATGTGACTTATGTGGTTGATGGAAGAACTAGAAGAGTCTATGATGCAAAATTCAAGGCTAAGTATGGAAAATTGGAGTAGTAGACTGTTAAAGATTTGCCAACATCATAAAGTAGAGGATGTGAAAGCAATAATATCAAAAGTGATAGCTATTATCGCTGAATAGAAAATTAGCTTGCTTTCTCAACTTTTTTCTTATGCTTGGTTATCCAATCAATTTGGCAATCATTCAGAAAATCAATTTCCTTCTCCACGTATTCTAAATCTCCCTCATCAACTTTCTTCTCCTTCAACTCTGAAAGCAATTTCTCACAAGCATCTTTACACCAAAGAAAGATGATGTCCAAAGATGGATAAGCAAATTCTCGTAGCCTGTCTATTTTGTAATGAATCCTCCTCATATGTCCATCAAACTTTAACTCTGCCTTAATATCCCAAAGGTTACTCATTTTGCTGCTCCCCCAAATTTACACAAGGTGCTTGCCAAGCTATAATATTTTTCACTTCACAAACAACCCAAAAAATATAGCTTACAAGGGTTTGCGTGGATGGACAAGTAGCTCCATCATAAATGGTAGCTATGCCACCAGCAAACCCCATACTCATTCAGAACTTTTCTTCCTACTTAAATTTTATGAATCTAAATTTCAGAAATCCAAAAATATAGTGTTGGCTGCTACAGCCAAAATGGAGAGTAGCTTACTCTCCTAGCTCTTCTTTCTCTGCTCACTTCATAAACGACACACTAGAATTAAGATTTCGACATGAAACTTTTTTTATTTGTTTATGTTCTAGACACGAGGGAAAGTAAATGAGTGAAAAAACTTTTGAGAAGATAAGTCGTGAATTAAATCTTGCGCTTGAATCTGCTATTGCCATAAGAATAATTAACACGGTAAGAAAGCTTCCAGATGAAGTTTACGAATACGTTATGAGAAATGTTCAATTTGAAAAAGCAATGGATTGCTGTCTTCCTCTTCCAAAAATAAAGAAGAACTTCCTTGTATTAGTGAAGGAAGGTTCTTCTGAAGCCACAATAGCCCATGAAATAGCTCATGCCTACCTAAAACATCCAGCATACACTGACATTTCCGTTGAGCAAGCAGAGAAATTTGAGGAAGAAGCGAGAACTCTGTCTAGTAAATGGCTAAAAACTACTATACTACCCTCTTAGTTGCTATTGCTTTTACCAAAGATAGTGATAAATCATCAGGGTATCTCAATACTGAGTTTTTTTCGGGAAGTCTATTAGGCTCTCTAGGACTCTTACCATATCGGTATATGACTTACCCCTCTGAGTTGTCATGTACGTATTTTTTCTATGATGAAAACTAATGAGGTTCCACTTCATCAAATGCTTAAGATAAAAAAAGAAGCATTTTAACTTGTTCATATGATTTTTTATCCTTCTTTACTGATGAAAATATGCTTTTTTTAGAGAGTATGGATTTGTTGTAATACACGTACACTTTTGATATTGCCGACATAAAATCAAGTGAGAATAAACCAATAAAAATTGGTTGCAAAAAAAATAAATGCATATTAAACCAATATGAAATTTTGTCACTAATTCATTTTGGAGGGGGTGATGGGATGTCACATTTTGTAGTTCTTGGAGAATTCAGTCAGAAAAGGATGGAGACTATAAAGGCTTTGCCAGAAAATCTAATGGAAGCAAAAGAGGTATTCAAATCCTACGGAGTGAGAATGAATACTTTTGTTTTCACTTTGGGACGCTATGATTTGGTAGGTATATTTGAAGCACCAAATGCAGAGGCAATTGCTAAGGCTCTTTTGAGCTGGGGCAGTAAGGGCTTGCTTAGAACGGAGACGCTGAGAGGATTCACAGGAGAAGAAATGATTAAGTTAGTAACAG
>JAEORM010000156.1 GCA_016840905.1 Candidatus Gerdarchaeota archaeon
ATAGCTCATTTTATCATTGCTAATATTCCTTCAGATGCTTTTATTTAATCTAGAGTTATAATAAACTATTATTAATGTTAAAAACTATCAATAATCTATTAGGTTGGATTTTCCCTTTGAGTAAAGATTTAAAATCAACTGAGAAATCTCCTTCACAAAACAAACAAGTTGATGGTGAGAATAAACCAGAATTTCTTGATATACCTGCTTATCATCTTTACACTCTTGAGTATCAAAATCAAAAACAATCATTTGATGATATTCTAAGGAATCAACGCACAGCCATACGTCAAGATTACACTGTCTACCGATTCAATTTTACTTCTTGTTGTCAAGCTATTGCTTTTGTTGTAGGTTTTTTTATGTTAATTAATCTAATTTTATACTTGGTTAGAACCTATGGACCAAATTCACTCAGTGGTTATCCATATATTTTATCAATGATTATGTTTGCTGAAAGTGGTTTCCTACTGATTGCATCTGGTTTAACGATTCATCGTCGGGAATTAGTTCTCAAAAAAAGACAAAAATATGGTGGCAAATATAATCCTAACGCTGAAAATCTCAAATTTGCTTTTGCCCATTCTTTTACTTATTTTGTAGCAGCTATTTGTATAGCTTCAATATCATATTTTGTTTATTATCTTTATTAGGAAAAAAAGGATAATAATTAAAAATAATTTATTATCCTTGAAATTATATTACTGCAACAGAAATAATAAGAAATATTTCTTCTTTATTTAGTAATATTTTTTCTCCATTAGTTGGTTTTTCATCTAATTTCACTAAATTCTTAGTTAATGTTTCTGTTACAATATATTTTTCAAATGAGTCGAAAACTGTTGCAGATTTTCCAGGAGCAAAGTATTTCACCTCAATTTGATCATCAACTTGTAGATCTAGTTTCTTTCTTATTTCTTGGATATATCTTACTAGATCTCTTGCTAATCCTTCAGTTATCAATTCTTCAGTCAAAGAAGTGTTAAATGCTACTGCGAAATTGGAGTTAACTGCTATTGAATGTGATCCTAATGGTTGAGCATCTAATAATAAATCGTGATATAATTTTAGTTTCAATGGTTTACTATTTGAATCTACAGCAAGTGCTACTTCTTTGTCATGATGATAATATGCTTCTAATATTTCCTTATGGTCAAGTTCCTTTAACTTCTTCTCAACAAGCTGTATGTTGCCCTTTAATTTTGGTCCAAGTATGGGGTAATTTGGTTTTATGGTGAATGTAAGAAATTTCTCTGGTTTTTGAACGATCCTAACCTTTTTGACATTCAATTCTGCTAAGAGATCATTCTTAAATTCCTTTATCACATCTTGTTGTTTCGGTTCACTACACCATATAAGAAGTTCAGCTAAAGGTTGTCGTAGTCTTGTATTAGAACTACTTCTTGCAGCTCGTCCTAGCTTTACTATTTCTAAGAGACTATCCATTTTCTCATTTAGTTGTTTATCTATCAATGAATTCTTTGCTTTTGGATAATCACATAAATGAACGCTAAGTGGTTCCTTTTTTGATGAATAGATTAACAGTTGATATATGTATTCGCTGAAGAAAGGTGTTATTGGAGCCAGTAATTTTACAAGTGTCATTAGTGTTTCGTAGAGTGTTATATAACCATTCGTTTTTTCATCGCTTTCTTCACTTTTCCAAAATCTTCGACGACTTCTTCGTATATACCATGTTGAAAGTCTATCAACAAATTGCTCTATTGCATTAGTTGCTTTTTGAAAATCTGCGTGATCCAAATTCTTACGAACTACCTTTATCAGTTCTTGTAGTGCTGAAAGTAACCATTTATCAAGTAAAGTTTTATTCTTCAAATTTCCTTTCGTAACTTGTTCCGGACTGAAACTATCTAGATTTGCAAATGTAGAATAGAATGAGTAGATATTCCATAGCATTAAGAAAAATGGTTTTAGTTCGCTTTCTAAATTATAACCAAAATTCATCACTTGTGTTAAAGGTTGTTTAGCAAAAGACCATCGTATTATATCCGAACCCATTTTTTCAGCTGCTTCACTAAACCAGATAGCATTGCCCCAACTTCTGTGCATGGGTTTGCCATCTTTATCATGGACCTTTTCATGAACTATTACTCGTTTATACGGAGCTTCACCAGTTAAAGTAACACTCATAAATAATTGAGAATAGAACCATAAACGTATTTGTTCTCGCATTTCACATACAGCATCAGCTGGAAACCATTTTTCCCAGTATGATTTATCCTCTAAATATTTTAGAGTGGAAAAAGGTACTATTCCTGCATCTAACCAGCAATCACCAACTTCTGTTACTTTTTTAACTACACTTCCACATTTAGGACAATTTATCTTAACATTATCTATCCATGGACGGTGGAGTTCTTTAACTGATGCTAAACCATCTATTGCTTTTTCAAATAATTCTTCTTTGGATCCAAGAATAGTCAATTTACCACAGGAATTGCATTCAAAAAATGGTAATGGTAAACCCCAATATCGCTTTCTTGATATGCACCAATTTCCCATATTGTTCAGCCAATCAAGCATGCGTTTTTCATAAAAGTGAGGTATCCATTCAACTTTCTGAGTTACTTCTTTAAGAAGTGGTCGTATTTCTTCGCAATCTATGAACCATTCCTCAACTAATCTAAAAACTAGTTCCTCATGGCAACGCCAACATGTGGGATATCTGTGGGTGAATTTTTCTGATTTGTAAAGTAATTGCTTCTCAGCTAATTTTTCCTTCACCTTTTCAGATACTTTTGTTACTACTAAACCATTAAATTCATCATATTTGTTAGTAAATATTCCAAATTCATCTATTGGTGAAAGTATCTGAAGGTTTTGAGTTTTACTGAGTTCATAATCTTCAGCACCACAACCTGGAGCTATATGTACAAATCCTGTACCTTCATCTCCAGAAACTTCAAGCCATTCTACTACTTTATGGACAACCCCTATTTGGGCTGAAAGGTAATTAAAAGGTGATTCTACTAATCTTCCTACTAATTTTTTGCCTGGTAATTTCTCTACTATTTGATAATCACCAACTAGTATAGAGAGTCTTGATTTAGCAAGATAATATAC
>JAEORM010000157.1 GCA_016840905.1 Candidatus Gerdarchaeota archaeon
CAAATGGTATGAGCGACTTTTCTTCAAATTAAATGAAAAAATTGGTGAAGTTAAATCGACTAAAGTGCGTTGTTACACTGAAAATGATTTTGACCAAATATATGAATTAACACAAGATTTAGTGAAACGATCTGAAATATCTATTGTTCCTGATTATGATGATATGAAATGGATGTTAACCAATCCTAATGTTCTATGTGTGGTTCACGAAGATGATTCAGGAAAAATAGATGGCTATATTTTGAGTTGGGAATTCACTATAGCAGGATTTGGTAATAGTTATCCTTTTGGATGGTTAGACACTGCACACGCATACAAATTAACCAAAAAAGAGGTTAAAGATTTGGCTAATTTCATTTGTATTGAAGCAGTGAAACGTGGTTGGAAAGGTTTACAAACACCATATATACCTTATTTCGATGCTAAACCATTTATTAAAGCCAATTTTATTTTCTTTCCTAAAAAGGTAGGAATAGATCTCTTCAATTGGTCTAATATACCAATACCTGAGAAACCTAAATCAATGTACTTCTATTGGCGTTAAAAAAAATAGAATAATGGGATAAGAGTAAAATCTTATCTCATATATTATTTATTAGCATATTGTGCTACTGAATTATTGAAGAAATTATTTTCTTCTACATCAAATTGACTATTGTATAAATCTGCATAGTAACCATTTTTCTCAAGTAGAGATGTATGTGTTCCTTGCTCAACTATATCACCATCTCGTATAACAAGAATGAGGTTAGCATTTCTTATAGTTGATAAGCGATGAGCAATCACAAAGCTGGTTCTATTTTTCATCAAATCATCCATAGCTCTTTGAATAAGAATTTCCGTTCGAGTGTCAACGGAACTAGTAGCTTCATCCAGGATTAGGATTTTTGGATCTGCTAAAACAGCTCTAGCGATAGTTATGAGCTGCATTTGTCCTTGAGAAATGTTCGATGTTTCTTCATTTAATACCAAATTATAGCCATCTGGTAATGTTTGAACAAATCTATCTACATAAGCAGCTTTTGCAGCAGCTATAACCTCTTTATCCGAGGCACTTGGTCTTCCATAGCGGATATTTTCCATAATCGTACCATTGAAAAGCCAAGTATCTTGAAGAACCATACCAAGTTTATCACGCAAATCTTTGCGAGTCACATCACGAATATCAATTCCATCAAGTAAAATAGCTCCATCATCAATATCATAGAATCGCATCAATAGTTTAACCATGGTGGTTTTTCCTGCGCCTGTGTGACCAACGAGAGCAATTTTTTGTCCAGGTTTAGCAATAGCTGAAAAGTCATGGATAATTGTCTTTTCTGGTTTGTACCCAAATTTAACATTTCTAAATTCCACTAGACCAGTTATTTTATCTAATTTAGCTGGATTTTCAGGATCAGCAACTTCCTCAGATTCATTAAGGAAAGTAAACACTCGTTCTGCAGCTGCAGCAGTTTGTTGTAGAATGTTTGAAACATTAGCAATTTGAGCTAGTGGTTGAGTAAAGGATCGCACATATTGGATAAATGCTTGTATATCACCAACCGTCATAGCTCCTTGACTACTTAGCCAACCACCAAAGATTGCTACCGCAACATACCCAAGATTTGATATGAAAGTCATTAAAGGCATCATTAGACCTGAAAAGAATTGTGATTTCCATGCTGATTTGTAGAGGGTGTTATTATATCCTTCAAAAGTTTCTTGGCTTTTATTTTCACCATTGAAAGCTTTTATTACAATATGACCACCAAACATTTCTTCTACATGACCATTCACATGACCTAAATATTCTTGTTGTTGTTTAAAGTGCTTTTGTGACCGTTTAACTACTAGAAGTAACATTATTCCTGATAGTGGAATAACTGCTAATACGACTAGAGTCATCTTCCAGCTAATAGTCAACATCATTATTAATACACCAATTAATGTTATAATTGAAGTAATAATTTGAGTGATGCTTTGGCTTAATGTTTGGTTTATTGTATCAACATCATTGGTTATTCTTGATAACACATCACCATAAGTGGTATTATCGTAATAACTGAGTTTCATGCGATTCATTTTTTCAGAAATATCTTTTCGCAAACGATACGATATTGTGGCTGAAACTTTTGACATAATCCAACCTTGTATATACATAAGTAGAGATGATCCCGCATAAAGAGCTAAAGTAATAAGTATAATTCTACCAATATATGAAAAATCTATTGTTCCAGTGCCACGAATCGTTTCCATTAAACCTTCGAATAATTTGGTAGTAGCCTTTCCAAGTATTTTTGGGCCAATAATATTAGCTGCAGTTGAAATTCCAGCGATAACAATTGCTACTATAATTATTCCTTTGAATTTACCAATATACTGTAAGAGTCTTTTCATTGTTCCTTTGAAATCTTTGGCTTTATCTCTGTACATCATTCCTCGCATTGGTCCACCACCCATTGGACCTCCTCTTTGAGGTGGTTTTGGATTGGGACTTGAACTTGGACCGTGACTCATGAGTATCCCTCCAATTCAAGTTGTGAGATAGCTATTTCCCGATATATCTCACATGATTCCATTAACATATCATGGGTACCTATACCAACGATTTTTCCTTCTTCCAAAACGATAATCTGCTCTGCATCTTTTATCGTAGAAACTCTTTGTGTTATCATTAAAACAGTGCTATGACCAGTTCTTTCTTTGAGAGCTTTGCGCAACTTAGCATCTGTTTTGAAATCAAGTGCTGAAACACTATCATCAAAAATGTAGATGGGTGGTCTTCTAACTAAGGCACGAGCAATTGATAATCGTTGTTTTTGCCCTCCTGATACATTCATACCACCTTGAGCAATTTCACTATTTATACCATCTTTCTTTTCAATTACGAATTCAGTTGCTTGAGCAATATCTAATGCAGAGTCAAGAGCATCTATATCAGCATTCTCATCTGCAAAGAGCAAATTAGATTCAATTGTTCCTGAGAACAATATGCTTTTTTGTGGCACATAACCGATTTTTTCTCTTAGAGAATGTTGGGTGACATCTCTGATATCAATATCATCGATCCGTATTGACCCACCACATATATCATAAAACCTCGGTATCAGATTTATCAGAGTAGTTTTGCCTGAACCTGTTGCACCAATTATAGCTGTTGTTTGACCTGGTTGTGCGGTAAAACTAATCTTATCCAAAGCATTTTTCTTTGCATTTGGATATTTGAAACAAACGTTTCTAAATTCAATTTTTCCTTTAAATGGTTCTGGAAATTCCTTAGGATTTTCTGGATCATTAATTTCAGGTTTTGAAACTAATACTTCTGAAATCCTTTTTCCAGAAACTACTGCACGTGGTAGAATAATAAACATCATTGTAAGCATAAGAAAAGCCATAACTATTTGCATAGCATATTGTAGGAAAGCAAGCATATCACCAACTTGCATAACACCATCAGCAACTTGATGAGATCCTACCCAAATAATACTAAGCACAAGACCGTTCATAACAAGCATCATAAAAGGCATTAAAATAACCATTAGTCGATTGAGGAATAAGATAACTTTAGTTAAATCGAGGTTAGCTTTATCGAATCGATTTTCTTCATGTTGTTCCATATTAAATGCTCGGATTACCAACATACCAGTAAGATTCTCTCGAGAAACCAGATTTAAACGATCAGTCAAGGATTGCATTTTAGTGAATTTTGGCAAAGCTATAAAGAAGACAATTAAGATTAGGACAAGTAGTACTAAAACAGCAACTCCTATAAGCCACCACATTGAAGGATTTTTATTTAACGCACGAATTATCCCACCAATTCCCATGATTGGTGCATAGAAAACCATTCGAATAATCATTATAACTACGTTTTGAATTTGATTAACGTCGTTAGTGGTACGTGTAATCAGTGAAGCAGTGGAAAATTTATCAAATTCAACATTTGAAAAACTTTCAACTCTTTTAAATAAATCACTACGTATATTCCGACCCATACCAGCTGCAGTTCTAGAAGCCAAAAAACTTACACTAATAGTACAAATAACTGACAGTAAAGTCATTAGCAGCATTAAACCACCAGTTCTGAGGATATATTTACTTTGGATTTTATCTGCATCCAATCCAATAACCTCATATTCCATCCTGACATATAGTACTGCAACTTGATTAAGCATCATTTCTCCAAGTGTTTCATAGTATTGAGTTACTATTGTTAAAATCATAGTTCTATTAGCAAAGGATAAACTAC
>JAEORM010000158.1 GCA_016840905.1 Candidatus Gerdarchaeota archaeon
AAGAAAACAGGATCTAATTGAATCAGATGAAGTGCTTCCTTATTTATGGTATGAAGAATTATCTGAAGAGGAATTAAAAAATCGTAAAGAAAATATCGTTAAAACTCTTACTGGATTAAAAAATAAATTCTCAAAAAAAGAAATATCTGCTTCTGCTTATTTTTCAAACTTGCAGAAGAAAAATGAAGAGCTGTCTATTATAACTCAAATTATCGAAGCTCGGAAGGAGAAAAAGTTGCGTTATTGTTTCTATTGTGAAACAGAAATTCCTTTAGATGTATTGGTTTGTCCTAATTGTAAGAAAGAGTTGCCTAAATGTTCAGTTTGTAAAAGATTGATTTCAGCAAAGGAACCACTTGTTAGATGTTCCTATTGTAAATCACCAGCACATGAATCGCATTTGCGTGAATGGATAAAAACAATTGGCACCTGTCCAATTTGTAAACATGATTTATTTGAAAATAATCTGATAGTATGATTGAGGTTTATCAAATGTTGAATATTAATGATGATATTATTCTTGCTCATTCAATAACAAAGGAATTTATTACTTCTTTAAGTAATAAAAAACAGGCAGGGTACTTTCTTCCTAATCTAAAGATTGCCCAAACAAAATCTCTTAAAAAAATTCTAAAAATAACTACCCAAATAACTACATCTTTATGTTGTGTGTATATACTTTTTATTCTCTGTTTTTTTGGATTTGTTCATGATTCTAGTGAAGGGGTTAATAATGCTTTAGCTTGGACACTTTTGGCCATTTTTTTAATAGCATCTACTTTAGTAGTTGCTTATTTTTTTGAAGATTTGAAAATATATCAGACTAGGCGCCCAAGAGAAAAAATAGAGTCAAGGCAGCTTATGACAAAAAATCTACAAAAAATGGATTTGTTGCACCAAAGAATTTTTACTATTGTTACAAAATCATTTGATATAGCTTTAGAAGATGGAACAAAGGATAATTTTGTTGCTTTAGTTTCTTCTAATATACTCACTGAATTGAATCTAGTTGAAGCTGATCTATTGCTAAAAGAGAAATGTAAAAGATTAATAGCTACTATTGCTCATGGTAATTTTATTATTGAGTCTTTGGATCTTTTAGGCATAGCTAAAGATACTGATTTGTATGAATCATTACAAACAATTATACAAGGTTTTGATGAATTAATAACAAATGAAAAATCAAATGAGAAACCAGATTCCTTTCTTCTAGAAGAATTTCAAGAAATTAAACAGAATTTTAACCAAATTGATCAAATTATAACACATATAAAATTATATGAAGAAGATAAGATTTTCTCAGATAGTTTGCAGCGAGATGCTAAAAAGCTACAAAGAATTACTAAAACAAAACCTGTAGCAAAAACGAATATCTCGTTTAAGAAAAAATCTCAAAACCTATCAAATGATGAATTACTTTCAACAATAACTGCTTTAGATGAGTCTATAGTTGAAATTCGAACTAGAGCAGGTACCTATTATACTAATTTGGAGAACATCCAAAAAGAAGATCCTCGAAAACAACGTGAAATTGAGCTATTAACCGATAAAGAATTGTTAGTAAAACAGGAAGTCATAACATCCACATTAGACCTATTGGAACAAGAAAAACAGAATATTCCAGAAAAAGAATATGAGCAAATTAAAAACGAGAATTTAACTGCTCTTTTTACATCTAAGAACGTTTTAGAGAAAAGGAAAGGATTAGCAAAACAAGTAATTTGTCCTTATTGCCAAGAAAAGAATTCTTCTATTCAAGAATTTTGTAAAAGTTGTAATAAAGCATTACCTTATTGTATAGTATGTCTAAACAGCTTAGGAGTTGGTGAGCAAATAAAAACTTGCCCTCATTGCAAAAGTGTAGCTCATTCAAAACACTTCGATGATTGGCTATCCAAATCAAAGAATTGTCCATATTGTAAAAGAGAAATAAAAGAAGGACTCGTTGAAACAACACTCAAATAGGTTTGCTGATAATTTTAAAAAAGAAATAATTCCGGACAAGGAAGAATTTAACTTTCGTTCTAACTCGTACGGATCGCCTATTTCACTTAAATCAATTTTATTTATATTGCTTCTTCAGCTGCTTTTTTGTTCTTTTTAAAATCAAATATTATTAATACAATACCACAGAGAACAAATAGCCCACCACCAATAATGAAGATCAAGAAAGTAACCATATCAGTTATAGGTAGATAAAGCACACAGCCAACAACTATCATTGCAACACCAATGAGTGTAGCAAAAATCTCAACAATTAAACCATAAATATTTGTTTTAGCCAAGTTCTATTCTCCTTAATATCTTGTGAAATTTGAACTGTATAATTATCACAGTAAGTATTAATAAACTATTTATGGTAGAGGCAATTCAAGGATGTTTTTCCATTACCTTTGAGTTTCATTCAAACCAATTTACTTTGAGAGTCTTTCTAGGTGGTCCTCTTTGATATTCTATTGCTGGAATACCCATAATTAGAACACCACGCACATTAAATCCTTTTTGAATTTTGAAATGCTTCCGTAATTTCTTCTTATTTTGTAATCTTCTTTGAACAAAACCTATCCAACAAGTTCCTAATCCCAATGACTGGGCAGCTAACATTCCGTAAGTTAATGCTATACCTGCATCATTCTCAGAAAGACCATTAGTATATTTTCGAGATGAAAGTAAAATTACACAAGGAGCATTGAAAAAAACAATATCTTCCTTACTATCCATCCTTTTAATTGATCTTTCTAATTGGATTTTTGATTTGGGATTTAAAACTCTCCTTCTAGCTCCTGCACTTAAAAATGGCGCAATCAGGTATTTCAATGGCAATAATTTTCTTGCCATTTTAAAGAATTTAGCTGTTTCATTTGATAGATAAGCTATTTCTTTTTTATCAGTTATAATGGTGTAACGCCAATTTTGTCTGTTACTTGCTGAAGGAGCATATCTCATCGCTTCAAGTACCATTCCTATTTTTTCCTTTTCTACAGTCTCATCCTTAAAAACCCGTATTGAACGTCTCATTCGAAGTATCTTTAACATATCCTCATAGGTGACAATCTTAGCTAATTTTTTCGTTCCTTCAAAATTGAAAGGTGCTTCTGCATCCTTATAGAGGATGGCTTCTTGTGGACAAACAGCAATACAATGACCACATTTTATACACAAATCATTAGGATCATCAAAAATATATAGCTGATTATTTTTATCGATACGATCTTTTTCTGTGGATTTCTTAAACAAACAGCTAGGGCAAATTTTCTCACACATACCACAATTATTACATTTTTGATAATCAATATTTTCAATAATCATTTGAATCTAATACTCTTTTACATTCTGTTTTTTAAAAGATTCCTAAAAGCAGAAAATGGTGCATCGACCGGGATTCGAACCCGGGTACCCAGCTTGGAAGGCTGGAGTCCTAGACCAGGCTAGACTATCGATGCAATAGCATTTATTTTTTCTACAATATCATTTTAAAATCCTTTCGGTTAATCGGACTTCTGCTGTTATATTTCCAAGGAAATTACTTTTCCATTTCAGAGACATGCCTTGAAAGTAGAAAATGAGGTGTAAATTCGACATTTTGCTTTTTTTTACTTG
>JAEORM010000159.1 GCA_016840905.1 Candidatus Gerdarchaeota archaeon
AAAATAGAGAAATTAATTTAGAAAAGAACCTTCAATCTTTTTCCTTCAAGTTAATTAGTACTTTATAGAAGTAATTTGTCAAAAGATATAATGTAGATAATACAATACCTTTTTGATAAAAACCTTCAACTATCAAACAAAGGTCTCGAAAGAATTTAAAATTAGATATTGTGCGAGTAAACAAATAGATAAGACAATATTAATAATATTCAACTGAACAGACAAATATTGTCGGATAAATAGATATAGAGTTTCCGAGGACTATTAGCAGGTGAAAAAACACTGGTACACATTAACCGATTGATTCTTGAAAATTTCAAGAGCTATGGTAGACGTAAGCTTACGTTGAATCTTACAAAAGGATTAACAGTTATCAGTGGACCGAATGGTTGCGGAAAATCAAATATTTCTGATGCTATTCAATTTGTTATTGGACAATTGAGAGGTAAAAATATTCGAAGTGAAAAACTCTCAGGAGTTATTTTTGCTGGGACTAAGGAAGGGCAGAAAACAGCTCCTTATGCAAAAGTAACCCTCGTTTTAGATAATTCAAAGGAACCAAAAGAAATTCCCATAGCGACAGATGAAGTTCATATAAGTCGTAAGGTGTATCTTGATGGACGTAGTGAATATCTTTTGAATGGTTCTAAAATTACTCGAAATGAAATAATTGATACTATGTCAATGTGTGGAATTTCTATAGATGGGTTCAATGTAATTCGCCAAGGTGAAATCGCCAATTTTGCTCAAATGTCACCCCTCCAAGTAAGAAGTCTATTTGAAGAAATTGCTGGTATTGCAGCCTATGATGAAAGAAAGGAAAAGGCTCAAGAAAATCTGGAGGATGCGCGAAACAAATTAAAGATTGCTAATGTACGGCTTGAAGAATCAACAAAAAATCTTACTCGTTTAGAAAAGGAAAAAGAAGATGCAATAAAATATCAAGATTTAACTGTTCGAATCAAGAATAATGAAGCAAAATTAATACATGCAAGAATTCGTCATTATAAAACACGTTTAGAAGAAATTGAGACTAACATTAAAACCCTAAAAGAACAACAAGCGAGATCTGAAACAACTATCGAACAAATAAATATAGCAATTAAGAATTATGATGCATTGATATTAGAGGCCAAAGAAAAAGTAAAAGATGCAACAACCCAGTCATTTAACACTCTAAGTTCTGAAATTGAAGGATTAATGCATAAATTATCTGAAGAAACTGCAAAAAAGAATCTCATAAGAAATGAGTTAGATACTTTATTGGAAAGAAAAGAAACTATTGAAAAACAATTACAAAATATTTTAGATGAAAACACTGATTTGGAACAATACACAACTTCCACAAAAGATCAATTAACTGGGGCAGATGATACCCTAAGGAAAATTCAAGAAGAATTAGATGAGAAACGAAACCAACTTGAGACATCAAGAAGTGGTGAATTGATGGATCAATTAGAGGAAATCCGATCAAACACTACTGAAATGAATAAACGTAAAGCTGAATTCGAATCACAATTAGCAATATATAACAATAATTTGAATGTAAATAATTCTAAAATAGATGAAAGAGAGAAGAGGGTTGTTGAAGTAGCAGGAATATTAGCTACCTTTCTAAGTAGAAAAGCAAAATACCTTGAGGAAATTTCTAGTTATGAAAAATTAATGAAAGATTTGCAAGTACAAGTGGATGAGCTAAGAGAAGAACTCGAAACAGTTGAAAAAGAAATTGATGATAATGAACAAAACCTTCGAGATACCGCTCTTGCAGTAAAAAGAATTCAAACTGAAGTAGAAACTACTAAAAAAATATTGGAAGAGGTAGCAAATCGTGACAAGGGAATCAAGCTAGTGCTTCAAGCTAGAGATGAGAAAACTATTGAGGGAATCTATGGCACAGTTGGTGAATTGTCTAAAACTCATCCTAAATATTCTATTGCTTTGAATGTTACAGCTGGTAATAGAACCGATTATGTTGTAGTGGAAACAGATGAGATAGCTGCTAAATGTATGCTAATGATAAAGAAAGCTAAAGCAGGAAGAGTAACATTTCTACCTTTAAATAAAATTAGACCAATAGTTATAACCACTGAAATTAAAGATAAAGGAATTATTGGAAGAGCTATTGATTTAGTCGAATTTGATGAAAAATATCGCAAAGCAGTTGAATTTGTTTTTGGACAAACAGTTATAGTCAATAATTTAGAGACTGCAAGGAAAATAGGCTTTACTAATCGAGCAGTAACATTAGATGGAGATGTTGTCAATCCCTCTGGTATGATGACAGGTGGTTTCTATAAAGGAACTGATAATAGGATTTCCTTAATCGTAGAAGATGAAGCAAGTTTACCTGAATTAGAAGAAGAGTTTCGTACCCTTCAAGGTGAGCGTAGACGACTAATGGAATATCGAACTGAAATTACTAATGAACTGAATTCTGATTTAGTTCCAAAATTAAATGAAACAAAAAGAAATCACGATTTAAGACAAAGAGATATCAATATCATTGAAGAAGAAATAGAACTACGAAGTACAGAGAACCTTAAGATACAAGGGGAATTGGAATTTTTAACTAAGGAACATGAAGAAATTGAGATTAAAATTGAGGAGTTATTAGATGCAAGAAAAGATGTTGGAATGGCTTTAGATGCATTACTTGATTCTGAAATAAAACTCAAAAGAGAACTAGCAACTACGGGTGTCCAAGGAATTCTAGAGGAAATAAAATCTAAAGAATCTCAACAAAAGGAAATTGGTGAAATAATAAATAATCTTCGTATGGAACATTATAAAATAACAACTAACCTAGAGAAGAATCTTGCTCTTGTAAAAGATTTGAAAGAACAAATAAAGAATATAGAAAATAAAGAACCAGCAAAACTTCAAGAAGAAGAAAAAATCATTAATGTAATTGGTAATTTACAAGAGGAATTAGCTTCGAAAAAGAAGCAAAGAGATGAATTGTTTACAATAATCAAAGATAGTCAAAATGAACAAGAAAGACTTGATAATGAACAAAGAGATTTAAGAATTCAATTGGAAAAGGAACGACAAGATCAAAGTCAAAATATATTAGCTATCGATCGTTTAATCAATGAAAAAGCAAATGTTGGTGTTCAAATTAAGGATCTTGAAGAGTTAGCTACAGAACGTGATCTGCCATACATTTTTGCTGAGGATGAGATTATAGATATAGATGTTCTTAGGGAAGTTATGAATGGCTTAAAAGCTGAATTGGATAGGCTCCCTGAAATTAATATGAAAGCAGTCTCTCAATACGAAGAAGAATTAGAATTAAATAAAGAACTTTTGGAAAAGAGACAGCATGTTGAAAAAGATTATGAGGCGATAAATAAAGCCATACAAGAAATTGAAAGCGAAAAAAGAGAAGCTTTCATGAATGTTTTTAATAGTATATCTAAGGATTTCAATCGTATTTTTGGTATACTTTCACCAGATGGCAGAGCTCGTTTAGAAGTTGAAGATCCAGATGATCCCTTTATTGGTGGTATCAATATTATGGCTAATCCTGGTGGAAAGAAAATTGTAAGTATGCTATCACTTTCAGGTGGAGAAAAATCACTCACAGCTTTAGCGATGATCTTTGCAATTCAAAGGTATAAACCTGCACCATTCTACGTATTTGATGAAATAGATGCTTTCTTAGATATTAATAATGTCAATAAAGTAGCTACTCTTGTTAGAGAAATGAGTAAGGATACCCAAATTGTAATTATAAGTTTACGTGCACCAATGATTGCTGCAGCTGAAAAAATCTTTGGTGTGACAGCTGGTGATGATAGAATATCACAAATCGTTTCAGTATCATTAAATGAAATAATGAAAATTGTTGAGGAAACAGAATTACCTTCTGAAACTGAAGTTTATGATTATTAGAAATAAGTATTATGATTGATATAATGAAAACCTAAAAACAAACTGTGGATGAATGAAATGGCGCAAGAATTCAATAATAATGATTTACTAAAAAGTGAATCACCAGTACCCGATGATTACCCTTTCTGGTTACGTGCGCCATTTAGATTGTTAACTGATGTTACTCAATTCAGAAAAGTTGATCCCTGGGATCTTGAAGTTGCAGACTTGATAACAAAATTTGTTCAAAGAATGAAAGAAATTGATGATATTAATTTTCCCGTTCTAGGAAGAGCAATATTGTCTGCAGCCATACTTTATCGAACTAAAGTAACAGATTTGATACGTTTGATTGAAGCAACAGATGATCGAACAAAAGATTTGGAAATTTTAGACTTTGATATTCCAGAAATCGCTCCATCATATCATATTTCTCAAAGACCAGTTACTTTTAATGAATTGATTTTTGCATTTGAAGGTTTATTGAAACAAGAAAGTAGGTATAAACATCGTTTAGTTTTAGATAGAAGAAAAGCACTAATCCAACCATTACAGCTTCCAGCAAAACCTGTGAGATTAGTTGATGAAGAATCTTCACAAATCGCTAAATTGAAAAAAGATATCTATAATCGATTAGTTAAATTATATGCTACACGTAAAAAACCCATCCCATTTGAGGATCTTATTTTACCAAATTCAAATAGAATTTCAATTGTAAATGCTTTTCTCTGCATCCTATTTCTTCATTTTGAATTAAAAGCAAAACTTACTCAGAAAGAAGAATTAGGGAGATTATTTATTATACCATTAAGGGATAATGAGGAAGAATTTCTTGGTGGTTTGGAAAAAATCATAGAAGATAAATTACGTGATGGAGTAATTGAAGAGAGTGTTACCATTTCAGAAATAACTGAAGATGAAGAATTTTTAGTTGAAACGGATGAACTTTTTGATGAATCTGAAGATGATGGGGAATTTTCAGAAGATGATGATTATTTCGATAATTTTGATGAAGAGGAATTGTTAGAAGACGAAGAGGAAGAAGAAACAGAAGAATTAGAGGAAGAATTTGATTAACCTACCAAAGAATAGGTTCTAATGAAAAATAATTCATTTTTAATAGGAAAAAATGGTAAACTTAAGTTGTGAATAGCTTAAGTAACCAAGGTCCTGCAAGTACAACTATAATCAATAAAGCTGCAAAAATCATTACAGCATATGGACCTACTTTTATGCCTGGAGTGTCTTCTTCGAAGAATCTAATTAACCCTGCACCAGTAGCAGGCATTGCACCACCAGATTGACCAGATTTTCTAACACGTCGGCTCATTGTTGTATCACTTCATTGTCAGTAGATAGTTTTCTTGTTATATCCTCTTTTAAATTTTCTGTATTATTGTGAATTAACCATAAAATCATAAGATGTTCTGTTCTATTTATTTTTAGAGAGGAAAACATCCTTAAAAGTTCTAAAAGTATTAAATAAATGTTTAATTCATTATGAATATACCTATTGAATTACAACAAAGCTGAATTTGGGGTAGTATAATGAAGATTGAAAAAGTTTCTTCTATAGCAAAATCAATTTTAAAAGAAGTAAGCAAAGTTATTGTTGGAAAAGAGACAGTTCTTGAACAAGTATTAATTGGTATTTTAGCTAAGGGTAACATATTACTTGAGGATGTTCCTGGATTAGCAAAAACCATGATGATAAAAGCTTTTGCTCAGGTGATGAGTTGTGATTTTACTCGAGTACAATGTACTCCTGATTTATTACCAGCAGATATTACAGGTTCTACTGTTTATAATCAAAAAGAAATGGAATTTACTTTTAGGAAGGGACCTGTTTTCACTAATCTTCTTCTGGTGGATGAAATCAATCGAGCATCTCCAAAAACGCAATCATCTTTACTTGAAGCAATGCAAGAACAACATGTTACTATCGATGGTATTACCTATAAACTACCTCAACCTTTCCATGTTTTAGCTACACAAAATCCAATTGAGTTTGAAGGAACTTTTCCATTACCAGAGGCGCAACTTGATAGATTTATTATGCGAATGAGTGTAGGATACCCAGATGATCAACAAGAGATAGAGATTTTGAACCGACGTATAACAAGAAAACATGAAGAATTTAACTTGAAAGCGCTTAGTTCTACAGAAGAAATTAACCAAATGCAAGATGCTGTAGAAGAAATTTTCGTAGATGATAGAATAAAGGAATATATTGTTGAAATTGTTAGAAAAACTCGGGAAAATGATCGAATAGAAGTTGGTTCAAGTCCAAGAGGTAGCCTTGCCTTGCTTCATCTTTCAAGAGCGAGTGCACTAATTAATGGAAGAGATTTTGTGAATCCAGATGATGTTAAGAAAATCGTTGTTCCTGCATTAAGTCATCGTATAATTTTAAGTACGGGAAGTTGGTTAACGGGTATAAAACCAGAAGATGTCATTGCAAGAGAACTAACAAAAATTAAGGCTCCAAGACTAGATTAAAATCAGAAGTCTAACTAATGAAAATTTAAAAAAAACCATATCTATTTAGGTGAAATTGAAAATGTTCACACCAAAAATGCGCTGGTCAATAACACTTTTCTTTGTAATACTTCTAGCTGGAATTGGTTTTGAAGAATGGACCTATCTCTTAGCATTAATACCTATTGGCGTTATTATTCTATCATATTTTTTTACTGCTGCCCCAGAAAAGATAGAAGTAGAAATAGAACGAATCATTGAACAAACAAGGTTTCAAGTAGATGAACATGTAGAAATAATACTTAACATAAGAAACAGAGGAAGAGAAGCTATAGATGCTTTGGAGATTCTTGATGAATTACCACCACAAGTAAGTTTGAAAAGTAGTAGTAATCATATAATCACTTCATTAAATCCTGGAGAAGAAACACAGTTTCGATATAAAATAAGCTGTGATTATCGTGGTAGATGGGTACTAGGACCAACTCACATTCGAGCAAGAAATTTTCTAGATTCATCGTTTTCATACAAAATCTTTGAAGAAACAAAAACAGATATCGTAATAATACCAAATTTTGAATTGATTAAGGATATGCCTTTTCGCACTAAATATCCAAAAATCTCTGATGGACCATTTCATTCCAAATTTAAGGGAGAAGGATTGGATTTTGCTGGTGTACGAGAGTATCAATTTACTGATTCTTTAAATAGAATTAATTGGCCTTCTACAGCAAAATATGGTCGCCTTTTTACTAATGAATATGAGCTATTTAGAACAGCTGATCTGTTATTAGTTTTAGATGCTTCAGATAGCACAGCGTCCATTTTAGATGATCAAATAAAAGCAGTTATGTCTCTTAGTGAACACTTCCTCAGATTCAAGTGCCGTGTTGGATTAGTTATAATAAGGGATACTGTCGATTGGTTTGAATTGAGCGCTTCCCGACAACAATTGCTAAAATTTACCGAAAAATTAGTGGATGTTCAAGCAACCAAAGTAGAAAATTATAACATATTAAGGAAGAGAGTTACTAATAGTATCGATAAATATTATCCCCTAAATTGCTTAACGATTTTTATTACTCCACTAATTAATAATGCAATAAACAAAATTTTTATCGATTCTGCAAGAAAAAGACGAAATAACTTCTTTTTAGTCCCTTCAATTATCGCATCTGAATGGCGCTTTATCAAAAATAAAGAGGATGGTGCAAGTTTACTTGTACATCAAGAATTATTGCTTAGAAGAGAAATTGAACTAGCAAAAGTTATACAACAAGGTTTGATAATTTTTGAATGGGATGTTTCAATCCCTTTTAGTGTGTTCATGAATAAATTAAAGCAAGTATCAAATAAAAGGGGGAGAAGATAATGAATCCTAAAAATATTAAAGTTGAAACTAAAAATGATGAAACAAAAACTGAAGGAGAACAAACTGCAGAAATTGTCGAATTTACTATAAAAGATGAAAAAATCAAGCAAATTGAAAAATTACCTACTTCCTATAGTGAAGAGTATGATAAAAAGATCCGCAATATGCAAATAATAGCCTTAGCACTAATTCTAATAATGACCCTTATAGCTCCTTTAAGATTATTTGATTCAAAGAAAATTTTTGACATAACAGCTGTTGGGTTTGTAGTAGCTGGTATGGTTCCAGCAAT